>CANNKD010000006.1 GCA_947505205.1 Bacteroidota bacterium
GGAATTCTCCAGCTACGGAAAGCGTTGTTCGTTTGCAGAAGAAGGCTGTCATTCAGATAGATACTGCAATAGGTATCGAGCCCACCAAATTGCAATTCAATTTGACCGCATTGAAGCAAAGATTCATCAGGCAAAAAGGTGCAGGAATAATCCCATTGCTGGTCACCAATCCATTGTAAATCAGTTTCATTTTTGCCAAAAAACGGATCTTCAATAACCTGATTTTCAAACAAAGTGGTGTGGACTTCTGAAGGAATCCGACAAGGAAACAATTCGCCGGTTTTTGAATTCGTCAATTTCCAATCATTCGTAAGTGATTGATCAACTTGATTTTGCGCAGATAATTCGAAAGTAAACGCTTCATAAAAAGCGAAAACGACCAAGAACAGATTCAACAACTGCCAGATTCTACATTTCACTGAGCTATAATTTTGAATGATGGGCAAACAAACCTAAATTACAAAGCTACGGAAAGAAGCTACAAACCTAACGATTTGATGTTCCGTGACTTTTACAAAAATGTGACATTCCTTTAACCTCTTCTAAATCTGCATCTTCCGACTTTTCAACATCAGGCGGTTTTATTGAAATTCCAAACTGATCCTTGAGCAAAAGACTGCCTGATGCTTTTGATTTCCGGGCAGAACTATGAAAATTTTTCAAACCGGTTTCAATCGCAATTTGTTGAATATTAGCACTATTCACGCCTCCACCGGCCATTATATCTATATGATTTCCAACTTGATTTTGCATTTCTTCTAAAAGTCGAATACCTTCCAAAGCTGTTGGTTGCTGGCCTGAGGTAAGCACACGGTTAAAACCAAAATCAACAAGTTTCTTCAATAATTTCCCAGGTTCTGACGAAATGTCAAGCGCACGATGAAAAGTTATCTGTAGTCCTTCTGCAGCCTGCATGAGAGCTTTGATCGCACTCAAATCCAGATTAGCATAACGATCCAATGCACCGATCACAACGCCTTTCACACCCATTTCTTTGAAAGCATGAACAGAAAGCAGCATTTGGTCGATTTCTTTGTTCGAAAAAACAAAATCACCCGATCTTGGCCTGATTAATATATGTGCTTCAATTTTGGTTTTGGCTAAAACTTCCTTTACAAACTCAACAGAAGGTGTAACTCCCCCGACTGCAAGATTCTCGCATACTTCTACCCGATCTGCTCTGCCTTGTTCAGCATGGACAGCAGAAACCAGCGATGATGTACATATTTCGAGTTTATACATGGAGCTTTTTGATAAATAAATTCGTTAAAAATACTTATCAATCAAATCGTTATCTGCAATATTTGGCAATGTAATTTGCAATCTCGGTTCACTTTCCATGGCTCGTTTGATAGCGAAAATTGCTTCATCGTTTCGAGCCCAGCTGCGCCGAGCAATACCATTATTCACATCCCAAAACAACATATTTCTGATTCGCCGGTCAGCCTCTTCCGAGCCATCGAGCACCATTCCAAAACCACCATTGATCACTTCGCCCCAGCCAACGCCACCGCCATTGTGGATGGAAACCCATGTGGCACCTCTGAACGAATCACCGATGACATTTTGAATCGCCATATCAGCCGTAAAGCTCGATCCATCGTAAATATTTGATGTTTCGCGGAAAGGTGAATCCGTACCTGAAACGTCATGGTGATCGCGACCCAAAACAACAGGTGCCGAAATTTTACCATTTCGAACCGCTTCATTAAAGGCAATGGCAATTTTAATTCTGCCTTCTGCATCGGCATAAAGTATCCTGGCTTGTGAGCCAACAACCAATTTATTTTGCTTTGCTTCCCTGATCCAATGAATATTATCGTTGAGTTGCTCCAAAATTTCAACGGGTGCTGTTTTGGCCATTTCTGTTAAAACAGCATAAGCAATCTGATCCGTTGTATCAAGATCTGCAGGTTCTGAAGAAGTGCAAACCCATCGAAAAGGGCCAAATCCGAAGTCAAAACATTTGGGTCCCATAATATCCTGAACGTATGATGGATAGCGAAATTTTCCCTTGTCATTCATCACTTCAGCACCGGCACGACCGCATTCGAGCAAAAAAGCATTTCCATAATCGAAGAAATACATTCCTTTCGCAGTTAATTTGTTGATGGCCGCAATTTGTCTTTTCAATGAGTTATAAACAGCATGTTTGAATGAATCCGGATCTTTAGCCATCATGCTATTTGACTCATCAAAACTCAGTCCTGCCGGGTAATAACCACCTGCCCAAGGATTATGCAATGAAGTTTGATCTGAACCAATGTCAATGTCAATATTCCTTGATGCAAGGCGTTCCCATAAATCGACAATATTACCCAGAAATGCAATGGAATGGGGTGTGTTTTTGGCTTTCCATTCAAGGGCGGCATCAATTGCAACATCCACATTTTCAATTACTTCGTCAACCCAACCCTGACTTTGTCTTTTATAAGCTGCTTTCGGATTTATCTCAGCGGTTATACTTACCACGCCGGCAATATTTGCGGCTTTGGGTTGCGCTCCACTCATTCCACCTAAACCACTGGTAACGAATAACTTCATTCCATCTTTATAGTTTGGGTGTTGTTGCATTCGGGCAGCATTCAAAATTGTAATTGTGGTTCCGTGCACAATTCCCTGCGGACCAATATACATGAAGGAGCCAGCCGTCATTTGACCATATTGAGAAACACCCAAAGCATTCATTCTTTCCCAATCATCTGGTTTAGAATAATTTGGAATCACCATTCCGTTGGTAACAACCACTCTTGGCGCTTCTTTATGGGATGGGAAAAGGCCCATCGGATGACCGGAATACAAAACCAAAGTCTGTTCATCAGTCATGGTTGCCAGATATTTCATTGTAAGCAGATATTGCGCCCAATTTTGAAAAACAGCACCATTGCCACCGTAGGTTATCAGTTCGTGCGGATGTTGCGCTACCGCCACGTCAAGATTATTACTGAGCATCAGCATGATAGCGCCAGCCTGAACAGACTGATACGGAAAATCACTGATTTTACGAGCAAAGATTTGATAATCAGGACGAAACCGATACATATAAATCCGGCCAAATGCATCCAATTCATGGGCAAATTCCTTTGCCAGGTCAGCATGCTGATTAGCTGAAAAATACCGAAGAGCATTTCTTAACGCCAGCTTTTTTTCATCATTGCTTAAAATATCTTTCCTTTTTGGAGCGTGATTCATGGACGAATCATACGCTTTTGTGGGAGGTAATTTTTCAGGAATACCTTGTAATACAGCTTTTTGGAAATCAAGGATTGAATGCATAGGTCAAAAACTTTATACGGCTAAATTAGGGAAAATAAGGTTAGAAATCCTTTGTTAAGATGTGAAAATTGTCCATGGCCGAGACGAAAAAAGCAGCAATAATTCCAAGCTAATCTGTTTCAAACCTGTGAAATCTGTCTATTCTTTTAATGGAAATTTATTCAGAAAATCAAGCACCAAGCGAACTCCAATGCCTGTACCACCCAATCCTCTGTAAGAATCGGCTTTTTCGAGGAAAGCCGGTGAGGCAATATCGAAATGGATAAACGGATAAGCAGTAAAATGTTCGAGAAACTTTCCGGCTGTTATGGCACCGGCCTCAATGCCACCAATATTTTTCAGATCAGCGATTTTTGATTTTATTTGTTCTTTGTATTCATCCCACATCGGAAACTCAACCAATCGCTCATGAACATTGTTTCCACTTTCTTCAAGTTCATCAAAGAACCCGCGCGCATCTGCCTGCATGGCTACAATACCTTGAGAACCAATGGCGCGTGCAGCCGAACCTGTGAGTGTGGCAAAATTAAGCACCAACATTGGATCATATTTTTTAGCATACGTCAAAGCGTCAGCCAGAATCAATCGTCCTTCTGCATCGGTATTGAGCACTTCCACAGTGGTTCCATCCATCATGGTGATGATGTCGCCCGGGACATAGGCATTACCAACCAACCGGTTATCGGTTGCCGGAATGAGCGCAATAATATGAACCGGCAATTTTAAACTTGCAGCAGCCCACACAACTGCCGAAACAGCCGCTGCTCCTGCCATATCGCATTTCATTGTTTCCATGGATGAGCCGGGTTTCAGGCTGTAACCACCTGAATCATAGACAACTCCCTTACCAACCAACACGATTGGTTTTTCGTTTATCGCATTTTCGGGTTTCCATTCCAAAATAGTGAACGTTGGCGGATCCACACTTCCTTTGTTCACGGCGATTAATCCACCCATTTTTAATGCTTCAATCTTTTGAAGATTTAACACCTCGGCTTTTGCTCCACAATCTCTTGCCTTTTTGCTGATTTGCTCAGCTAAATCATTGGCATTTAATTTATTAACCGGCTCATTGATCAGGTCACGTGCCCACATCGTTGCTTGCGAAGTGACTTTTAAGTGCTCAATCTCATTTTCACTGAGCTTTTTTGAAATAATGGACAGCTTTTGTAGATGGTTTGCCTTTTCCTTTGAGTCGCTTTTGTACTGAAGAAATTGATAATTATTCAAAACAATTCCTTCAGCTAGAGTCAGTAAAGAAGGTACATCAGTATCACAATCAGCTATTTGCAATATATCAACTCCATTCGCATTGGCATGATTTCCAATTTTGGCACCAGCTTTTCTTAAGTTTTCAAGCATGATTGCCTGCGTTTTGGCCTTTTTAGTGAAAACAAGATAAATCCAGTAAGCAAACCGATTGAGTATTACCAATTCCTTCTTCAATTCGGTGCGCTGATAATCAATAAATTTGATTTCATCCCCGGAAAAATGAAAACTTTCAAGTGAATTATCTTCTTTCAAAATATATATAATACTCTGATTATCTGATAATTTATCTGATTTAATTATTGAAATTTGTGTATTACCCATGGTGAATGTATTTATCGTTTTGGTACAGAAATAAACTTTATTGAGTGGACAAAGTTACGGAAATAAAGGTTTTTGGTAGATTAGATCCAATTAAGGTTCGGAATTTAACCATTTTAAAACCAAAACCGTTGGTCAATTATTCCGTTCTGAGTTTTGATTTGAGTAAAGTCGTTTTCTCTTCCTCTGTCAAACCACTTTTGTAATCGTACAATGGTTTTTCCCAGGCACCGTAAATCGGATTCGGAAGAACAATGAATTTCTCGCCAAACTCATCGCGAAATTTCTCAACGGCTTCCTTGCCGTAATTCTGACTTCTGTCTTCAAAAGCTTCTGAAAAATCGTTCAGATTGTCGCCCAATAGCAATACAATCTCATGATTTTCAGATACTTTTGCTCTTCGGCCAACTTTCGAGCTGGTGCTGCCTGTGCTATATGAAAGGTCAGATTTAGTTAGTAAATGCGCATCATCGGCAAAAGGAAAGCCTTCAGAAATAAGATTTTTTAATGTTGCAGCGCGTTCATTATCATCGCGGTTGGTGATATAAAACAACTCTGCTCCTTTGCTTTGGATATATTTAGCAAACTCCAATGCGCCCGGAAGTGCTTTCGCACCAGCTTTTGAACTCCATTCATGCCAGGATGTCTGGTCGTTAGTATTTTTGATCGAGTTTACTTCAAATGGACTATTATTGAGCAAAGTTTCATCAATATCGGCCACAACGGCCAGTGGTTTGGACTGTTTGTTGCTGGCAATTGCATCATCCAATCGTTCCTGTGCCAGATTGAATCCCTGATAATATAGCGCCATCATCTCAGGTGAATTTTGATACCAGGCAACAGCTATCAATTTGCTATTATGCTCATTATTTGATAGTTGTGTTGCCTTTTGTGAAGACTGACACGAAACAATGATAACTGAAATTATTGCCAGAAGAATTATTTTTGCTTTCATTGACTGATTTTATTATTTAGAAATAGTTGAAACTGGAGGCAAAATTACCTTTATTGATCATGATCCACCACCAAAAATGAAAACTTAACAATAAATTAAACATTGCGTGAACATCTTGCTCTATGCTTTCACTATTCATACCTTCTAATAAGCCGTTGTGAAGCCTTATCTTCCAGAGTCAATTTTGAATAAACAAGGAACTCCAGTCGCGTGGATTTATAAATCTACAACAATAACTCAAAGCCTTTTTCTCAGTTCAGTCGGCTATGTAGTTTTACTGACAATGCCATGACAAACAAACAATTAGTTGATTTACAAACGGTCGGGAGACCGCTAAATATCAACGCCACAAATGCAAACAACGCCGTACAATACAATTTCAACCTAAAACCTCAATCCAACTTTGAAATCCAGAAAAGAATTATCATAATTTATTGCAGTCTCAGTCCAGGTTCCATAACTGCCGTGATCTATGGGTTCGGCATAATATCTGAATAACATATTACTCCAATTTTTAGAATAACACATTGATAAAATCAATTCCTGTTTTTTACTGATTGGTACGAGATAGCCAATCCCGCCACTTATACCAAAGCCCAATGTTTTATTAGGGAACTCTACGAGTTTCTCTTTTGTAATTCTTAATCCATGTAATGGATTTTCAATATATACTCCCGTTTGTGACATATTAAAATTAAGTCCGCCATAAACCCCGACATATAATTCCAATGTGTTTTTCATATTTCCCAGATGATAAACTGCATATAACGGGATTCGTAATGTGCTCATTTTGAAAGTGACCTCATCACCAACGTAACTATTAGTCTGAAAAACTAATTCCAACCTCAGTCCAAATCTTTCATCCAATGATGGAACGCTCAATTCACCTGATAAACCAGCAGTCGGGGAGAAAGAGGTCTTGTATGTATTATCGAGATTTTGATATTCTGATGTTGCAAATCTGAGTGATGAAAAGGAAACCCCGGCATGAATACCGAAATTCATTGTAGGGGTTCGCTTTTTCTCAATAAAAATTTCACATTTCTCATTGGGACAATTAAGTAAATGATATTCAGAAGTAAATGCAATAATATTATCACGGTTGAAATTACTTTTGGAAATTTCAACTCTTAATTCTGGAGATTTTTTGAAGAGATAAATCAGTCTTCCCTTTGTTTTGTTACTGTCTTTGGGTGAATCAGGATCAGTGACTTCAGAATACGTATTGTCATTACTCCTTATAAAAAACCGCTCATTTCCATCTTTATCATGATAAACCAGTAAATCAGCAAACCCCTTGACCAAGACTTGAGCGAATTGTTGAACGGAAATATTGTTTTCATTTACTGTGACAGAGCGAAAATGTTTGCCTTCAAATGTCCCCCAAGCCTTTATTTCATCCGGTTTATACTTTTTTGCAAAACCATTTTGATCCATGAAAAGACATATTGACTGATTCTTATTGCTTTTATTATCAACCACTTGTCCTTGTATTGTATCTGTATCTTCAATGATATAACCTAAAACCGTCATCTTTTGACTATAAAGCCTAAAAGATGTAAATACCAATAGAACAATAATCAAACATTTATTACAATTTTGCATTATGAATATGTTTTTGGATAATCTTAAGAAACTGGATTTGAAAATTCGAGTTAGTACTTCTCAAATTTACACAAAATTTTGATACGGATAAATTTAGAACAAATTATTCTTTGCTCACACATGTCGTCCTGAGTATTTAGCGGAAGATGCATTTTGGCACGAAAAACCTTGGGCTAAAGCCCCTAACGTATTGATTTTCATTTTCCATGACCTGACGGTCGGGGCTAATAAAGCGGGGTTATACAATGCGTAAAAATATTCTGATTGTATTTTACAACCCACATTGTCGAATTGTCACATTTTCAAATTGTCACATATTCAAATTGCCGAATTCTCTTATTGCTGAATTATCAAATTAGCACACTCTCAAACTCCTTATCAATCTGTTTATTCAACACATCGCAACCATGTTCAAACATTCGGTTGGCATTGTCTTTTTCTTTGAAATTGAAATGGTAAGTAGCCTGTGAATCCTGTTTTGGCAACAACGAAAATGCTTCCAGCAGAGTTTGTCCGGGTGTTTCAGGGTTTTTCACATCAAAAGTCTTCAATAGGTTTACCAACTGATCGAAACCTGTATGTTGGATCGGACTTTCGATCTGTTTATCAATTTGCTGAATATGATGCAAGGTATTTGTATAGCTTCCGCCAACTTCCCATGGCATGGATGCCGGCATAACCAAATCGGCCCGTTGGGCGGTTTCGGTCATTGTGAAATCCTGAACCATCACAAATTGAACACGTTCAAACCAGTGTTTCACTTCAATAGGGTTGATGGCGCAGCCAATCGGGTCTTCCCCAAAAATGAAGGCATTGCTGATCCGACCACTCGTAAAATGTTTGTAAACACTGTTTAGCGTAAAAGGCAAATCGTCTACGCTCCAGATTTTCATCATCTTTTCCTGCAAAGTCTCCTCAAGAACCGGCACTGCACCCACACCAATTTTATGACAAACGCCCATATCGAAAATACCGTGCGCGTTATTTTTCTCTTTCAGCGCGATAATGCCATTGGCAGTTTTGCCCAGTTTACCGGTAATCATGGCTAATTGATGTACTGCAACGCTTGCATTGGCCGAAACTTCCTTCTCGCTAAACAACAAAACAGCATTCATTTCATCGTTATATTCAGCCGCAAAAGCCGCCACAGTAGCTTCATCGGTGCCGGCCCAATGCAATAATTGTTCGAAATCATGCAGAACCAATTCCTTGGCGAATGTTTCGTAACCATCAGTGCGGTCGTTGATAAACATAGCGTTTTTCAAATTATTTGTAATCAGATAATGGTTCACCGCCTGCACAAAATAGAAATAATCCTTGTAGCGGATTACACGGTCGGCTTTGATGCTGAATTTTGAGTTTTTGCTTGTCGTAAGATGAACAATTTCAACATTGACTTTGTGCTTTGCATTGAATATCAAATGATTCACGGCAGGATGATCGTGGTGAAATTCGTCACCCATGATATAAATCTTCGATGCAGATTGCAGTTGATCAAAAGAAGTATTGCCAACAGAATTATGGAAATAACCTTCGCCGCGTCCCATATAATGGAAACTGCTGACATTGTTGGTTTTGGCACCGGCACGAGCCAGTTTCTGAATCAGATATAATTCTTCGTTGGTCAATCGCGCGCCACCAAAGAAAGCGTTATTATCAGCCTCAACCGAGCGCATTTTTGTTGCGATCAGCGTATAAGCTTCATCAAAAGTGATAGGTTTGAATGTGCCGTTTTCTTTCAGCATCGGAGTTTTGATTCTTCCGGCTGCATTCAGCCATTTGTAACCAAACAGCGCATTCCGGTTGATATAATTATAGGTATTGATGTCTCCGATACGTGATTCGGCTTTGTAAAAAAGGCCTTTATGATGTAAAAGATTGATTTCGAAACCTTCGGAACCATACGGATCGATGGTTGATAATTTCTCTAATTTGAGCGGTCCGGGTTTGAAACTGAAGTTTTCGGTGATGGCAGCTGTCGGACAGGTCGTGATACACATTCCACAGCTTTCGCAGCTTGTTTCGTGTAATGGAAGTCCCATGGCAGGCGAAACGTAACTTTTAAAGCCACGGTTGACCAAACCCAATGCGCTTGCTCCAACAACTTCGGCACAGATTCGGATGCAACGTGAACACAAAATACATTTGTTGTTGTCAATCTCGATGAAAGGATGACGAAAATCAATATCAAACTCACCAAATTCACCTGCAAAAGCCTTTTGTTCAGCATCATAAGTGGTAGAATGCTTTTTCAGATCGCAGCTGTAATATTCGGTGCAGCCGCATTCCAAGCAACGTTGAGCTTCTTCATGAGCGATAGTCGCATTGGCATAACCCAGTTCAACTTCCGTAAAATTATTTCTTGCTGAAGGATCCAAAACCGGCATTTCATGCCTTTTTTGGTGCGCATATTTGTGATTATAATCGTCTGAAACCTGGGTTTTGAAATTGTCTCGTTTGCTTAAAAACTCTTTATCAGGAGCAGCCAGCGGCTGTCCGGATAAATACTGGTTACATGATCGGGCGGCGATTTTAGCCTGCGCGATTGCTTCGATAATCGTTGCCGGACCTGTAACACCATCACCGGCAGCAAAAACTGACGAAATTCCCGTTTGCAATGTAATTTTATTGGCTTCAATATCGCCCCAGCGGGTAACCGCTAACTTGCCATTTGTGGCAAAAGCATTGATATTATCGATGAAATTTACTTCGGTTTTTTGTCCGATGGCAGCCAACACGAAATCGGCTTCCAATTCGAAATCGGAACCAATAAGTGGAACCGGACGACGACGACCGGAAGCATCGGGTTCACCCAAGGTCATCCGACTGAGTGTGAGCGATTTCAAACGTCCGTTTTCGTCTTTGTTTATCTGGTTTGGATTAGTAAGAAACAGATATTCAACACCTTCCAGCTTCGATTCATGAATTTCGATCGGATTGGCCGGCATTTCTTTTTCGGTGCGCCGATAGACGACATACACTTTCTCTGCTTTGCAACGGATGGAAGTGCGGCAACAATCCATGGCCGTGTTCCCACCACCCACTACAACAACAGTTTTACCACTGAAATCGTAGCGCTGACCCGTCATTTCCATGTTTTTCAGGAAATCGATTCCAGAGAACACATTTTCGGCATCGTCACCTGTGCAACCAACAGAAGTTCCCTTTTGAGAACCAATGGTCAGAACGGCTGCATCAAAATCATGTTGAATAGTCTCGTAACTCAGGTTTTCACCTAATTTCTGATTATAATGAATCTTTACACCTAAGTCAGTGATATTTTTCACTTCCATATCCAGCAAATCGTTGGGCAACCGATATTCCGGAATACCAAAGCGCAGCCAGCCACCGGGTTTATGGGCTGCTTCAAAAATTTCGACCTGATGACCTTCCAAACGCAGAAACCAGGCGGTTGATAAACCTCCGGGGCCTGCACCGATCACAGCGACTTTTTTGCCCGTTTCGGGTTTAATTGTTGGGACAAATTTATCTGGTGATGCAAGATCAGTATCTGCCGCAAAACGTTTCAGATAATCAATACCAACGGCGGCACCTTCATCCAAAAGGTTACGGCGACAGGCAGCTTCACAAGGGCGAACGCAAACACGACCGCAAATAGCGGGCAACGGATTTGTTTCTTTTATCAAAGCAACGGCATCGGAATAGCGTTCTTTATCGATGAGTGAAATATATCCTTGTACATCTACGCCAGCCGGACAGGTTTGTTTACAAGGTGCCATACAATCAGCATAATGATTGCTCAACAGTAGATCCAGTGCGGTTTTGCGCGATTTCTTCAACTCTTCACTTTCCGTTATCACCTCCATTCCGGGTGTAATTTTCGTGGAACAGGATGGCTGATGACCACGCATCCCGGCCACCTCAACCACGCAAACATAACAGGATGAATAGGGATCGATGCGTGGATCATGGCAAAGCGTCGGGATGTCGTATCCATGACGGGTGGCACATTCGTAAATGGTTTCGCCCATTTTGCCATCAACCGTTTTGCCGTTTAACTGTATCTTTATTTTTTCACTCATGTTTCATTATTTTAATCTTTTCAAACATTTTATTGAAGACTTGATGTTGGATACTTCGTGCTTTGTGCCTCCAACTTTTATCTTCATTCAACCAAAACGGCGTCAAACTTGCAAACATTAAAACATTCACCACATTGGATACACAGATTCTGATGAATGGAATGAACGGTTTTGCGACCACCTTCGATGGCAGATGACGGACATTTCTTGCCGCAGACAGTACATCCCGTGCACTTTTCAGTATCGATGGTGTATGTCAATAGCGGTTTACACACTTTGGCCGGACATTTCTTGTTGAAAATATGTGCTTCATATTCATTTCTGAAATATTTTAAGGTCGTAAGCACCGGATTTGGAGCCGTTTGACCCAACCCACAAAGTGAATTGTTCTTGATCTGAAATGCTAGTGTTTCCAATTTTTCAATGTCGGTCGGTTCACCTTTTCCTTCGGTGATTCTTTCAAGAATCTCTAACATTCGTTTTGTCCCGATGCGGCAGAATGTGCATTTACCGCAGGATTCGTCCTGAGTGAAATGTAGGAAGAACTTTGCCAGATCAATCATACAGGTCGTTTCGTCCATCACAACCATACCGCCAGAACCCATAATGGCTCCTGTTGCATTTACTGAATCGTAATCGACAATGGTATGACCGAGTTCGGCCGGAATACAACCGCCGGAAGGTCCTCCCAACTGAACGGCTTTAAACTTTTTATCGTTCTGAATGCCGCCACCCAGTTTGTAAATAATATCGTTGATGGTGATTCCCATAGGCACTTCAACCAAACCACCATGTTTGATTTTGCCCGTTATAGCAAATACTTTGGTTCCTTTACTTTTTTCTGTTCCATAAGCCGAATAGGCAGCCGCTCCATGGTTCATAATCCACGGAACATTTCCCCATGTTTCAACATTGTTGATATTGGTCGGTTTCTTCCAAAGACCTGATACCGCAGGGAAAGGTGGCCTTTTGCGAGGCATGCCGCGTTCACCTTCGATGGATGCTATCAAGGCGGTTTCTTCGCCACAGACAAATGCACCGGCACCTTCTTTCACATAAATATCGAAACTGAAATGGTCGTTTCCCATCACTTTTGCGCCCAGATAGCCTTTTTCCTGTGCCTGTTTGATGGCTATATTCAGACGTTTAATCGCAAGAGGATATTCGGCACGGCAATAAATGATACCCGTTGAGGCACCAACAGCATAACCTCCGATAATCATTCCTTCAAGAACTGCGTGCGGATCGCCTTCGAGCAGCGACCTATCCATAAAAGCACCCGGATCGCCTTCGTCGGCATTGCAGATGATGTATTTTTGTTTGTTTTCGTTTTGAAAAGCAAATTTCCATTTCATTCCTGTTGGGAAACCACCGCCTCCCCTGCCCCGTAAACCAGAATCGAGCATAGTCTGAATCACATCCAACTGCTTGATATCGTTTTCAAGGATGTTTCTGATTGCCTTATAGGCATCTTTTGTCTCAGCCTCTTCGATAGATTCCGGATCAATATAGCCACAATTACGCAGAGCAATTTTCACCTGACCATTGAAATAGGCATCTTCCGAAGCTTCGCTGTAGGATGCATGAACGGCCATTTTTTCAACAAATTTATCTGTCGAAAAATGCTCTTCAATCACCGCAATTACCTTATCTTCAGTCATATCACCGTAAATAACCGAACCGGATTTGTCCTGCACCTCAACCAAAGGTTCTTTGTAACACATTCCAATACAACTCGTTTTGGAAAGTACGAAATCATATTTTCCGCTATAAGACAGCATCAGGAGTTTGTCAAAGGTTTTGGCCGCACCAGCAGCGATGCCGCAGCTTCCGAGACCAACAATAATTCTGGGTTTCATACTCGTTTCCATGTGCTGCATTATATTTCTTTATCCATATTTACTTTCATTTCGCGAATTACCTTTGATGCCAGTTTCCCAGTTAGTTTGGCAAAAGTGTTCTCACCAATCATCATCACAGGTGCCAACGAACAACAACCCAGGCAGGCAACTGATTCAAGCGTAAACAATCCATCAGGCGTAGTTTCGCCGTCTTTCACTTCCAATTCATCCTTCATGGCATCGGTGATAGAATTTGCATTCTGCACATGACAAGCCGTTCCGTGACAGACTTTGATAATATTTTTACCGACTGGATTTAGTCGAAACTGCGCATAAAAAGTTGCAACACCATATATATCAGCTATTTCTATTCCTGTTTCTTTCGAAATAAGTTCGAATGCCGGTGCCGGTATAAATCCGTAAAGATGCTGAGTGCCTTGCAATAAAGGGATCAGATTGCCACTTTTACCTCGATATTTCTCAAATAAATGTTCAAGCGGACCTAAATCTACCTGCTTCTGTTCTTGTTTTATCTTTTCGACCTGAAATCGTTGAATGCGCATACTATCATGTTTTTGTTTGACACAATTAAAAGTGAACTAAATTAAAAAATTAGCCCGAGAAAACGAGTGTCATCATGATAATGAGGTCAATTTATTTTTAATCTAAATAGCTTGCGTACCTAAAAGTCTGAAAGCCTTGATGAAAGACGAAAGCCACTGAATCTCGCGTCGCAATTCTTTGATTTTTGCGTAGTTTTGTTAACGCATTTACGCTCAGTAAAATACTGAATCGCATTGCAAGTTTTGCTGATAATTCCGGCATTTGACTGAATGGCTTTGATGTAATAATTTTTTTCGCCAGCACAGGCAACCTTTTTGAACAATGGTGTTTTAGCTTTAAGATATGCAACGAAGTAATGAATCCTTAGTTACAAGACTTAAAAAAGGCGAAAAGAAAGCTATGGAAGAATTTTACGACAAATATTCACCGGTATTGTTAGGAATTTCGATGCGCTATTGCGATTGTCGTGAGGATGCGGAGGATATGTTGCACGATTCGCTCATGAAAATTCTAAAAGGAATTCAGCAATTTACCGAAACATTTGAAGGCTCATTCGAAGCCTGGATAAAAAGAATCACGGCAAATAACTGCATCAACGCACTTCGGAAAAAGATTGAAACGGTAAAATTGCATGGAGGTGAGTTTGAAAATTTTGGACATGATGAAAATGAATTCTTCGATTTACCTACACATCATATTGAACCAGAGCTTGTTATCGAAATGATTCAGTCATTACCTGTTGGATATCGAACCGTTTTGAATTTATTCGTTTTTGAAAAAAGATCACATAAAGAAATTGCCAAAGATTTGAATATCAGTGAAAACACTTCAAAATCACAATTGTCAAAAGCAAGAAATCTCCTTCGCAAGAAGCTCGAAACTTTTCATAAACTGCAGGAGGCCGGACGATGACAGAGAAAAACCAACTTGATGATTTGTTGCGCGGTTCATTGGAAGATTACAAAGCCGTTCCAAACCCCGATCAACGCGCACGTTTTCTGGATGATGCAGACAATTTTACTATTTCATCGGGTTCAAGCAACAATAAGTGGATTTACATTGGATTTGCCGCCTTACTTTTGTTCGGAATTACAGCAGGATGGATGTTTTATGGTGAAGAATCTGTAAATGGAGTACCAACTTTCAATGAAAACACAAAGCAACCCACGACAACTATCGAAAACGGCAAATCAGCCAAAAAAAATGAACAGTTTGAGCCAGCAAAAGCTCAAAAAAGTGAAACGAAAATCATCCAAACATCTGCTTTATTAAGCAACACTTCAAAGAGCGAACAATATTATTTAGAAGTTGAAAAGACTGAAAGTTCGGAAATAGAACAACAAAACTCAATTGCTTTTCCTTTAATAAAAGCTGATAATGAAGGTGTTAAAGAAATTATAAACTCAAAATCAAATGAAGTTTCAGGTGAAAAGGTAAATAAAACTATCATCACTTCAGACACCAATACCAGTCTTCCGGCAGACGAAACCGCAGAGGGAGCGAACCCCGAAGAAACGAAAAAAGACATTCCGGCGCACAAGGAAATCTTTCTTCAAAACCATACAACGATTTATAGTCTGTATTATCGCCCCGAAATGATTTACAATATTATCGAAGATAGCAAACTCATGCACGCTTTTGGAGCCGAGTTTCAGTTTAAACTATTTGATAATAAATATGTTATAGGAACAGGAGTCGGCCTATCGGTAAGTGAAGGTTATTACGAATATGCCATTGATTACAATGAATTTTTGGGAACATTCAAGAAACTTGACTCTATCAGTTACAGTTTCAATGAAGCCAACTTTCAAATGACACAAACAGTACATACTTCTGAATCTCAGGTATTTGACACTGCAACCCAAACTGATTATGCACGCGTTTATCGTCAGTTCGTTTATTTGCAAATTCCACTCACCTTGGGTTACGACTTTGTTCAAAAAGAGAATTATAGTATTGGCGTCAGATTTTCATCCATTCTATCCATCCTCTTGACCAACGAACCTATTGATTTTCAATACGATGCAGGACAAAATCAAATCATTCAAATAAACCAGATAACGCCTGAACGTGTAAAAACAAACTGGCAGCTTGCGGCAGGATTCAATTACACCCATTCCATAGGAAATCGTTTCGTAATTGAACTAGAACCGCGTTTTACCTATTACTTCAATTCTGTCTATCAAAAATCGGATCACACAAAGACACCTTATGGTTTCGGAATAAGATTAGCCGTAGGAATACGTTAAAAATAAATATTACGTTAATAATCAAATAGTTAAATTTTAAAAAATGAAAAATCTACTCACAATTTTAATCACACTTTTTGCACTTACGGCTTCAGCCCAAATGCAAATAACAGTGTCGGGGCACATAACACAAGTGCAGACTGGCTATCCAGTTCCCAACCACGAAGTTTACATCACTTTGATGAGCAACAACGATCCATCGGGTGGAACTTCCTCGGTAATACTCACCGATTCATCAGGATTTTATGCATTTTCAGGATCGATGACAGGCGAATCCGGAACATTGCAGGTAAGCACCTCAGCTTGCGATGGAACCACGCAAGGCGAAGTTGTACCCATCGGTCCGAACAGCCCGAATGAGTTTATTTTTGACTTCGTCATTGCCTGCGATGGTGGTGGCGGATCAGGATGCCAGGCAAATTACACTTATTATCCTATTGATAATCAAACTATTCAGTTTATAAACGAATCTTTTGGCGATAACCTTCAATACGCATGGAGTTTTGGCGACGACACTTATTCTTATGAAGAAAATCCATTAAAAAACTTCTCCTATTCGGGCGTGTTCGAAGTTACGCTGAATATCAGCTCAACCGATTCGAGCTGTAATTCAAGTTTTACTAACTTCATTTATATTGGAGACACAATTATTTTCAATTGTCAGGCATCATTTATGTATGCTCAAACCCCCAATAGCAATGAAGTACAATTTTTTGATACTTCCATTGGCGATCCAACTACCTGGATCTGGGATTTTGGCGATAACACTGTCTCGTACGAGCAAAACCCAATTCATACCTACAATCTGACTGGTGATGTAAACGTATTTACTGTAACATTAACAATCCAGAATGCCGATACATCCTGTAACTCAACCTATTCTTTGTGTATTTATCTCGGTGGAACTGGCAATTGCCTTAGTCAGTTTCAGGCTATGCCAAATCCAACCGGTAACACCGTTAATTTTCTCGACATGTCAATGGGCAATCCCGATTCCTGGTTTTGGGACTTTGGTGATGGAAATTCGTCAACCCAACAAAATCCGACTTATACCTATTCTCAACCGGGAATTTATAATGCATGCTTAAGTATCTATAAAGCTGATAGTAGCTGTTTTGATATGAGCTGCCAGACTGTTCTTGTTGGACAATCGAGTGATTGCTTGGCCCAATTTACCTACTATCCTGATTCATTAAACTATGAATTTGGATTGCAATTTATTGATCTTTCTTATGGTCAGCTTACGGATTGGAGTTGGAGTTTTGGTGACGGAACCGCTTCCACAGAACAGAATCCAATGCATATTTTTGCTGCAGAAGGTATTTATGAAGTGTGTTTAACTGTAAGTGGTTCGCCAAATCCTAATGGAACAGTCTGCCAAAGCAGTTGGTGCGAACAAGTGCATGTTGGGACAATTGTTCCTCCGGATTGCTACAATTATTTCACCTATTTCACTGCCGGAAACAGTGTTCAATTCGAAGGATTTCACTCCACAGATATTCCTGCATCATATATTTGGGACTTTGGTGATGGAATTACGGCAGTTGGAAATCCGATTACCCATAATTATCCTAACACAGGTATTTACTATGTTACGCTAACAAGTTGGGACGATAACAATTGTTCAGCCATTTCGGCACAAACAGTGGTTGTTGGCGACAGTATGGATTTCAATCAGGTATATGGTCAGGCATTTGAAGGAAACTGGCCATTAGCCAATGGTTTTGCCATGATTTTCTCCATGGAATCAGATACAAATTACTATCCATTTTTCTCACTTTCCACCATTGATTCGATGGGAATTTTCACTTTCCCAATGGTACCAAACGGTGAATTTGCATTATTGGCTGTTCCAACCACCGAAAGTGGCTATCTTCCAACCTATTACGGAAATACAATTTTCTGGGAAGATGCAACACCAGTTATTCCAGGAGTAACGCAAAATCCTTGCAATATTAATCTGGTAAGTGCACAAAACACCATGAACCCTGGCAATGGTTATATTACCGGCTATATCAGTCAGGTAAATATGCGAAATGGATTCATAGATAAAATTAATGTGTTGTTAATGAATGAAAATCACCAAACATTATCATTCACCGAAGTTGCTATTGATGGTAGCTTTATGTTCACAAACTTAGCCTATGGAACCTATTTCATTTACCCGGAACTAACCGGTGTAAACAGTGATTACATAAGGGTTGATGTAACTGAAAGTCAAAATAGTGGCACTATCAATTTATCATTTGCCGATAACAATTTCCTCGGTTCAGTTGAAAACCAAACAGATATTTCTGTTGGAGATATCTTTCCAAATCCAGTAAACGATATCGCACGAATCATCATAAATTCTGATAAAATTAGCCGGATGAATGTGATGATTTATGACCTTTCGGGAAGAATGATTTCAGAAAAAGCTGAGCAAATTTCAACCGGAATTAATACAATCGAAATTACTGTCAATAATCTTGAATCCGGCATTTATTTCATGAAAGCCGTTAGCAATAACGGAACAACTTTCACCAGAAAGATTGTAAAGGAATAAGCTGAATTTCAAATATTTAAAAGCCCTGTGTAGATAATATGCAGGGCTTTTTTGTTTTATTGATACTTTTGATTGAGAAAATCATCAAAATATATATGCAAACCTGGCTGAATAACCGTGACATAGTTATCGAAGAAAACAAAAAGTTCCTTTTTCAACTCACCAAACAAAAGCTTAAAGAAGTTGCTTCAAAAGCCAATGAAGTTCATGACGAGGTTTTTGAAAGGATTGATTGTTTGGATTGTGCCAATTGCTGTAAAAGCATACCTCCTATTGTAAATCAAACAGATAGCCGAAGAATTGCCAGATATCTAAAGCTTAGCGAATCACTGTTTTTTCAAAAATATCTTTGTAAAGATGAGGATGGTGATACGGTTATCAACCAATCACCATGTCCGTTTTTAGAAAGCGACAACAAATGTCAGATTTACGAAGTTCGTCCAAAGGCCTGCCGCGAATATCCGCACACAAATAATCATGAATTTGTGAAAAATATTCGTTTGCACACGCAAAACACGCAATATTGTCCGGCGGTTTTCCATATCGTTGAAAAACTGAAAGAAATTTATAAATAATTCATCATCTGCACTTTATGACTTTCGAAATTCTGAAACCTGAAACTTACAAGAAAGCGCAATGGAGGGGTGGAACCACCACCGAATTGTATATATTTCCGGAAGGATCAAGTCTGCAAAATCTTGATTTTCAATTCAGAATCAGCACTGCAACAGTGGAAGTGGAAGAATCTACATTCACTGTTTTTCAGGGCGTCAGCCGTATTATTCTTCCGCTGAAGGGCACTATGACTTTGGTACACGACAACGGCCAGCCCAAACGGTTAAAACCTTTTGAACAAGACGTTTTTTCTGGTGAAAGCCTCACAAAATGTTATGGAAAAGTAACCGATTTCAACTTAATGAAGCGAGGAAGTGAGCAAGGCACCATCGAAATCATTCAGTTAACGGTCGGTGAGGAAATAAAATTGAAATTATTAAATTCAGTGATTTATTGTTTTTCTGGACAATTATTGTTTGATAATCAGTTATTTAGCAGTCATGAAACCCTATTAAATAATACAACTGAAGAAAACACTTTCGCGATGAAAGCAATTACTCAATCGGTATTGATTAAGGTTGACATTAATTCTGGAACGTAAAATAATCCTTCAGGTTTGCTTTATCCTCTCGCCTGCTTGATGGCGCTTTTCATGGCCACTTCGAGGCGACTATTCACAACATCTTCATTTCCTGCTCCGTCAACTTCAAAGAAAACACTGTGTTTCTTATAGTTATCAATTACCGGACGTGTCTTTTTTTCGTATTCCTCCAGGCGATTCAAAATCATTTCGGTGCTCGTATCGTATAAGCGCATTTTTTCAGTTTTCGAACGGTCATTTAGCCGTCGGATGGCTTCAACGGTAGTAAGTTTAAGGTTAATCATACAACTGACCCTTGAGTTCAGACGACGAAGCAAGCCGTCCAGAATATAAGCTTGTACGATCGTACGCGGAAATCCCTTGAAAACGAAACCTGCGGCATCAGGATTATCCTCAATTTTATGTTCAATCACACGAATAGCAAGCTCATCGGGCACAATTTCTCCACGATCCATATAGGGTTTCGCCATGCGCCCAATCTCGGTATCAGCAGATATTTCTTTGCGCAATAGTTTACCGGTCGAAATATACACCAGATTATAGTTGCTTGCCAGAATTTCACCTTGAGTACCCTTTCCCGAGCCCGGTTTACCCAAAAGCACTACATTGAAATAATCCTGTTTGTAGGTATTTTCGATGGTTTCGCATAGGTTTCCGAAAATATCATCTACGGTTCCTACGCCTTTTATTGGAAAATATTTTCCTTTTTCCTGATAAAAATTAATTACAGGTTTGGTCTTTTCTTCATATTCCTGCATCCTGTACTTGATCACTTCAAGTGTATCGTCGGATCGACCACTAACTATAGCCCGCTCGAGTAAACGGTTAACTAATTCATCATGTGGCACTTCCAAACTCAACATACAGGTAAGTTTGGTATTCATTTTCAACAAAAGTCCTTCGAGAATATAAGCCTGCACCACGGTGCGCGGAAATCCGTCGAACAAAATACCCCGTGAAGTAAGATTCATCGTTACTTTCTTTTCGATAATCTGAACAATGATTTCATCCGGAACCAAACCACCTTTTTCAATAATCGATTTTGCCTCGGCACCAAGTTCCGTTTGATTGGAAATTTCCTCACGGAGCATATCACCTGTTGAAATATAGGTGAGGTTGTATTTTTCGAGCAATAACTTCGACTGGGTTCCTTTACCTGCACCGGGAGGTCCAAAAAGAGCAATGTTTAACATAATGAAATGTTTGTTTTATTGTACAATTTTATAAATATCAGGAAAATTTCGGGCATGTTCGTTGTAATCGAGACCATAGCCAATGATGAAATCATTAGGAATTTCAATTCCCACATAATCAATGGTATAATCGAATTGAAAAGCTTTGGGTTTGAATAACATCGTGGCTATTTTGACCTCATTTGCTTCCAGTTTCAACATTTTTTCCACTGTAAATTTCATCGTTAATCCGGTATCAATGATATCCTCAACCATAACGATATTTCGACCATGAATGGAATGATCAAGCCCAATTAATTCGCGGACAACGTTTGTCGAGGAAGTGCCGGAATAAGACGAAAGCTTTACGAACGATATCTCACATTCTATTTCAATATTTTTAAACAACTCGGCAGCAAACATAAATGCTCCATTCAACACAACCAAAAACAACGGATTTTTACCGGCATAATCTCGGTTAATATCGTCTGCCACTTTACGGATTGCTCTTTCAATTTGATCCTGAGGAATATATAATTCAAACTCCTTATCATGTACTTTTACTCGGCTCATACTTCTTTCTAATTTAATCATTCAACACGAAATGAACTCACAAATATACTGAATGAATAAATAAGTCAAAACATTATCTTAATTTTGTCCGATATTTATGGGAAGATAGAGTTGGGCGAGCTGTTTTTTCCTTCTTCAAATTACTGAATTAACACAAAATAATATATGCAACCACTTGTAAGCATAATCATGGGAAGCACCTCCGATTTGGGAGTGATGGAAAAAGCTGCTTCATTTTTTAACGAAATGGAAATTCCATTTGAAATGCATGCTTTCAGTGCGCATCGCACACCCGAATTGGTGGAACAACATGCGACAAATGCAAAAGACAGAGGCATTAAAGTGATTATTGCCGGTGCCGGCATGGCAGCGCATTTACCCGGTGTAATTGCCTCATTAACACCACTTCCGGTGATTGGTGTGCCGATAAAATCTGGTTTTGAAGGCCTTGATGCTTTATTGGCTATTGTACAAATGCCTCCGGGTGTTCCGGTTGCAACTGTAGCGGTAAACGGCGCTCTAAATGCTGGAATTCTGGCCGCGCAAATCATTGCAACCGGTGACGAAGCAGTGATGAAAAAAGTAGTTGCTTACAAAGAGAATTTGAAGATCAAAATCACAAAAGCAAGTGAAGAATTGAAAGAACTGCACTTTAAGTTTAAGACGAATTAGGGAGTCTATAGTGAACTAAAGTGCGGAATTATGAAAAAAATAATTCATTTATCAACTTTAGTTCACTTTAGTTCACTCCGAACTTTCATTCCCTTCAAAGTTTTCGTATCAACATCAATCCATCACGCATGGGTAGTAAAACCTGTTCAACGCGAGGATCATCAGCAACCATTTTGTTGAAATTGATAATTGCTGTTGTTTCACTATCTTTATTAGCCGGTTGAAGCACTTTTCCACTCCAAAGCACATTGTCAGCAAGTATAAACCCACCCTTATTTAACTTTTCTATAACCTGTTCATAATAAATTGAATAGCCTTCTTTATCAGCATCAATAAACACCAAATCGAAAGTTTCAATTAATGTTGGTATTATTGCTTTTGCATCACCGATAATGAGTTGAATTTTAGCTTCAAAACCAGCTTTTTGTATGAAATAACGAATCATATCTTCATATTCTTCATCATATTCAATGGTGATTATTTTGCCGTTGTCCGGAAGTCCTGCCGCCATTGACAAGGCTGAATAACCCAAAAAAGTTCCTATTTCTAACACTTTCGAAGGTTTCAGCATTAAGGTTATCATTTCGAGAAATTTACCCTGAATTTGACCCGACAACATACGCGGATATCTGGTCTTGAGATTCGCATAACGTGTCATTTCATGCTGCAAATCTGTTGCCGGACTCGTGTGTTTTTCTAAATAATCTTCTAATACAATTTCATTCATTCAATGCGCGATTCAAAATCAACAATTATCTTGTGAATGGTATCCGGAATAATATTAACCTGCTCAATATCAAATATTTGATCTTCATCATTCACTTCCAACAACATGGGACTTAATACGATATAACCTATTTCGTCGGTACCCACACTCTCGCAAAGCATATCGGCTTTAACGGTTTCACCCGGTTTCACTTTTGTAAAGAAAAGCGATTGCTCACGGTACAGAAAGCTTTTCCGCTTGTCTAATAAGGATGCCTGTAACCAGAAATTATCAACAAAATCTTTCGATTGATTAGTAAATGAAATGACAATCCGACTGCTTTGAAAATAACGACTCAAATGCACCAATTCAATATCATAATGCTTTGAATATGTTATAGTTATAGGCTGAATTAATATGGGAATTGTATCCATTTTGGTCTTTATTTTTGGTATTTTCAATTTACCAAATTCAGCAACTTCAGGTTGAATTTGTCCGGAAACATTCGTCACACAAACCAAACCAACCAAAAGAAATATCCACAGATGCTTATTCATTGGGTTTTGCATATTCTTCACGCCCCAGATAGAGTAATGTTGAAAGATTTTTCGGATCAAAAGTCAGCTGGGCAGCCTCCATTAATTGCATTTCGTTAAGATTATCAATCTTTTTGATCACCTGCTGCATTGTATCAACTTTATCAAACAACAGATGACTTCGTGCAATTGAAAGCATTTCTGTCAATCCTGATTCGAAATTTATCGCAAGCTGCCCGATCAATTGCAATTTTGCCCGATGCAGCTGTAAACTTCCCAACTTTACGTTCCTAAGTTTATCTAACTCTTTGTAAACCAGAGAAATAGTTTTATCCACCGATTTTGGATCGGTACCAAAATAAACAGCAAACATTCCGGTATCCGAATATGACGCGTATTGCGAATCGATGGTATAGGCGAAACCATATTTCTCGCGGATGTTCAAATTCAATCGGGAATTTAAACCTTGTCCTCCCAAAATATTATTTACTAAAATAAGTGCATGTTTATGTGGATCTTTTCTGCTGAACGCAATATTTCCTATCATACAATGACTCAAATAGTTATGACGTTCTTCTCTTCTTTGTGAAGTATCATAATCTGTAAACACTTCTCTGCTGTGAGTAATTGAAGCAGAACCAATTTCATTAAAATATAACCCGACCACCCTTAGCAGTTTTTCAAATTTTATGTTTCCAACCGATGCAATTACAATTTTTTGAGTTGAATAATTTGAGGCAATAAAGCGAATGATATTGTCGCGTTTGAGTTTCAACAGATTTTCCTCAGTACCAAGGATATTACGCCCAATTGGATGACCCTTAAACAGCTGATTCTCAAATTCGTCTAAAATTTCCTCTGCCGGATTATCTTTATAGGATTTAATCTCATCAATAATAACGTCTTTTTCTTTCTCAAGTTCCTGCTCAGGGAAAGTTGAATGAAAGAAAATATCTGAAAATAACTCGACAACACGATCGTAATAGGGCGCCATAAATGAGGCGTGAATGCAAGTTTCTTCTTTGGTGGTAAAGGCATTCAGGTCGCCACCAATATGTTCGAGCCGGCTCAAAACATGATAAGCCTTTCGCCTAATTGTCCCTTTAAACATCATGTGCTCAATCAGATGCGCCATTCCGTTTTCCTCAGAAAGTTCATCTCTCGTGCCAACATCAATCATCAAACCAACATTTGCGACTGCACTATTTGTTTGCCGGTGAATCAATCGTATTCCGTTTGGAAATTGGAAATACTGGTAGCTCTCTCTCTTTTCACTTATCATCAGGCAAAACTAAAGATAATCTCGCCACAATCAGATGTAGTATTTTGGGAATTAACTAATTTTACTTGAAAGTGTTTTTCTATCTTTGTGCCACTACATCAGAAAATACTATTTTGCGTAAGATAACACTTTTTTTAATACTAACATTTTGTATTTCAATAGCTTATAGCCAAAGAAATGTGAAAGATTCCGCTGTTTCGTCTTTCATATTTCATGCGGCATACAGTTTTCAAGTTCCAAATGGAGATCTCACCACGTATTTTGGTGTAAACTCGACCATTGGTGGTGGTCTAAGTTATAAAACGGATCAGAATTGGCTGTTTTCCACCACATTAAATTTCATTTTTGGCGATCAGGTTGACCATCGCGAAGATATATTAAGTATGGTAATTAATTCTGATGGCGAAATCACCGATGGAAATGGGGCAGTAACCAGCCTGGCACTTTTTGAACGGGGATTTCATCTTCAGGCTAAAGCAGGCAAAATATTCGATTTATTAAGTCCGAATTCGAATTCTGGCATTTTTGTGATGGGAGGTATTGGCTACCTTCAGCATCGCATACGCATTGAAGATCAATTTGGTACGGCTCCACAAATTATGGGCGATTACGCAAAAGGATATGATAAACTTCGGGGCGGTTTTGCTGTTACCGGAGAAATGGGATATTTCATGCTCAGCAATTCGCGTGTTCTGAATTTCAGTATTTCTGCCGAAGCAGTTCATGCATTTACCAAAAGCCTTCGCGATTACGATTTTGTTGAGATGAAGTACATCGATGGACGATTTTCTGACACTTATCTTGGGATAAAAGTCCAATGGATGATTCCCACTTACGCACGTGCTCCCGAAAAATATTATTACGATTAACAAACTACATCATGCGATTGCTGTATAATTTTCTGATACAATGCTACAGCCACGTGGTTTTTATTGCAGGCTTCTTCAATGAGAAAGCTCTGCTTTGGCACAAGGGAAGACGAAATATTTTTGAACTTCTGGAAACCCAAAGTAAAAAATCGAACCATTGGGTTTGGTTTCATGCAGCTTCATTGGGCGAATTTGAACAAGGTCGTCCAGTAATTGAAGCACTTAAAAAACAAAATCCTGAGATCGCCATTCTGCTGACTTTTTATTCTCCGTCAGGTTACGAAATCCGAAAAAATTATGAATTAGCCGATTGTGTAGCGTATTTGCCTTCCGACACCATACAAAACGCTAAGAAACTGACCGCTTTGTTTCAATTCAAAGCTGTATTTTTCATCAAATATGAGTTTTGGTTTAATTATATGAATCAGATTCACATCAAACAGATTCCGCTCTATTTTATTTCTGCCCGTTTCCGTGAAAACCAGTATTTCTTCAGCTGGTATGGTTATTGGTTTAGAAAACAATTAAAAAACGTTTCTCATTTCTTTGTTCAAGACTCAGGCTCAGAATTATTGTTGAAATCTATTGGAATACAAGCTATTACCATAACCGGTGACACGCGTTTCGACCGTGTTGCTTCTTTGGCAAAGACAGCCAAAAAATTTGAAAACATTGAAAGATTTATTGGAACAAATACTGTTTTCATTGCAGGAAGCACATGGCCCGAAGATGAAAAATTATTGGTTGAAGCGATCAAAACACTCCCGAAGAACTACAAAATCTTTATTGCTCCTCACGATGTGAGTAATTCGCATATTGAAAATATTCAGAAATTGATTGGAAAAGATCATCAGTTATACAGCACATTCAATCCTGAAAACAATTCTAATATATTGATAATTAATAGTATAGGGATACTTTCACAACTCTATCAATATGCCAATTTTGTTTATATCGGCGGTGGATTTGGCAGTAATATCCATAATATTCAGGAACCTGTCACATTCGGTTGTCCGGTTGTTTTTGGCCCTAATTATCGAAATTTCACGGAGGCTATCGACTTAATTCGTTTGGGAGGTGCTTTTGCTGTTTCTGATCAGATTTCCCTCAATGAAATTTTACAACAATTGGCTAATGACAAGCTTTTCAGAAGCAAAACATCAGCCATTTGCAAAAAATATGTTGGGCAACAGATTGGCGCTACTGATAAAATTTTGACTAAACTGAACGCCTTTAATAAGCACAATTAACGCAAAGAAATTCCGATTCTGTAGTATTTGAAACAAAAAAAGCCGGAAAATTCCGGCTTTTTCAAAAATTATTTCAGCTTCTGTTATCGTTTCCTAACAAACTTGAAGGTTCCATCATCATTCATAATATCTGAGAGCCATTCATACGTTCCATCTGCATAAACAACAGCCAAATTTGGAGAAGTGTAGTTGTATTCATCCGTATAAAGTTTGAACGCAAGGTCGCCTATTTTTGCATTTAAAACTGTTTGGAAAAGCTCCAATGATATCTGACTGTTCAGATAATCTAAATCATAGTTACCGCCATTACCTTCTGTTTCAGTAATATACGTTTCGATAGCATTTAAATTAGCCCATCCTTCAATCTTCAACGGACGCATATGATAATATCCAGTAACCTTATCAACTTTCTCTAAATCAGAAGAATAGACAATATCCAAACTGTAACCCATCATCTCAACATCCGATTGTTTAAAGGACAAAGAAGTATTAAAATTAGTACCACTGCCCGATAAACTCATATCGAATTGATATGGTGGCATAGAAATCGAAACATTGGCTGAAGTAGGATATCCGCTTTCAGAAAGCGTACCTGAATAATTGCCTGACATTTGTTGTACACCATCAATTGTCAAACTTAGATTAAGATTTGTTGGAATTGTTTCATCGTAAGTATCTGTGATCCAGGTTTGTGAATACTCATCCCAATACGTATCAGTGTAAGTGACTGTGGTATAAGTTAAATTATCAGCAACCAATTCCGCATTGTTTTGCCGATTTGCAAATGCTATGTCAGAGGCAGGATATTTGATGACCAATTTTGTTGAGCTGGCTTCAATCAACTCAAAATCGTTGATGTCAAAGTTGTATTGATATACGCCAAAGTCGCCAATACCATTAGCTTTCGATTTTCCTGTTTCATCTTTTCGAAAAGCATCTTTTACTTTTGACAGGTTTAAATCCCGGGTTTGGAAAATCAATATTTTAATCGTCGATTTCCATGTTCCATTGTCAAGTAGAGTCGATAAATAGTTAACGGATTGAATTGGAGCAGTATTCATTACCTGATCCATATTTGTGTTAACTTCCTGACTTGCACTTCTGACTTCGACTTTTGCCTCGTCAGTTGTAAGGGTTTTCACTTCTTCTTTTGTTTTGTTGCATGCTCCAATAGCGAAAATCAGCATGACAAAAACGGCTAAATAACTAAATAATTTCTTTTTCATGGTCTTGTATGATTTTAATGTTAAATCGTTAACAAAAGTAAATCAAGTTTTATTAAATTTCAAATATTTTTTTTAAGTATTGAAGCAATACTTTAATTTAGCATTGAAATAAAATATATGGCTCGACTTATTCAAATATTTCAAAGAACACTCGTTGTTATCACCTTCTCAACGATTATTTATTTTGTATTAGGTTGTCAAACTGATAATTACATAAAGAAGGCCGAGCAAAATTTAGAATCATTTCCATTTGCTTTCGTCGGCATAAACGAACTTAAAAAGGGCGATATCATCGTAAAACCAAATTCAAATATACTTCCCGGCAGCTCTTTTGTTACAAACGGAAAAGGATTTGGGCATGCTGCACTCGTCATTTCTGATTTTCAGCATGAAAATATTGATAGCCTTTTGGCTGGTGTCGAAATTATTGAATCAATAGCTAAGGATGTTCCTGTGGAATTTCAGGTCCGGCGAATCAAAGGTTTGGTAATAAATAAATCAGATGCTTTCAATAATACAAATTTTGATAAACACTTTCAGGGAAACTTATACCGACTTCGTTTGGAACTTACCGAACAACAAATTGACTCAATCATTGCTTTTGCGCTTGATCAGCGAAACAACCGATCTGCCTGGAATGCTTCCAAATCATTTCCAGATGAGGAAAATTACCCTGACAAAATTCGAAAAAACTGGGCTGACAACAATACCTGGTATTGCTCATTATTAGTCTGGCAATCAATTTATTATGTCACCCGAAATGATACCGATCCTAACGGAGCTTATATGGTTTATCCCAACGACTTGATTAACAGTAAATTATTCGATAATTCAAGCTTGCATCGAGGAAGGGTACGATTTTAAGAAATTTGTTGCTAAAGATGTACAAGTTTGAAATTGAGCAATTTACGGACGAACAACAACATATCTTCCAAATTTTCAACTGTTCCATCTGAATATCTTATCATTGGATTAAGTCTGTCGCGACCTGAAATTTTATCAAGAAAAATCTCTCCTATCAGTTGATTTTTTCCGTCGAAAATGACGAAATTACTTTGGCTATTAAAATTTTCAATAAAATGTGAAGCATCAGG
Source organism: Bacteroidota bacterium (assembly GCA_947505205.1). Classification (GTDB taxonomy): domain Bacteria; phylum Bacteroidota; class Bacteroidia; order Bacteroidales; family F082; genus CAJBPB01. Next base: position 29,205 of record CANNKD010000006.1, read on the forward strand.
ATTTGAAAAATCTTGTTCGGATTTAAACCGAATTAGAATCGGAAATACCTCAATATCAATGGTTTTATTATTATAGACTATGGAATTTTCTTTGGTGAAAGCCACATCGGTAATCATTTTCACAGTCAAAGCTGACTTACCACTCTCTTCAATTTGAAGCTTCAGATGCATGGTTGCATCCGACTTACGAAAAGTGGTTTCCATCACCAGATTCACAATAAAATTGCCGAAAGAAATTTTCGCTTCAATACTGGCAGGTAAATCGTGCTTCAAAATCGCCTTTTCAGAGATGGAAATCAGTTTTGACCCATTAGCTATAATGCACGCTTCAATGGTTTTGGGAAACATCATTTGCAACTTCGTAGCTGCCTCGCTATAATCAGACAAAATAAACTGTGCATGGCTGTCATTTCGTGATTTATAGGCAAAAACAATTGAAATAGAATCACTCTTTCCGATTTCATTTAGACAAAATTCTTCATTTTGGGCAAGATAATTTCCCTTCGCCAAATCAAAACTATATGATTGAAGACCAGATATGCTATCCGTACAATTTTGAACCATCATCGGCAATGGAAGTGCCTGATATAGAGATAATTGTTTAAGCGCTTGCAATCCTTCGGTATTATTCATCCGGGTAAAAAGTTGAGTAATCTCGTTATCAAACGCACGTAAATGTTTTTGGCTGTTTTCCTTCGTTAAGGGTTTGGAACACGAAATAAAAAGAAAAACGATAAGGATCAAAAGAATTTTACTCTTAACATATAACCCTGATATACTGCGATTTAATATCCCTTTACGGAAGTGATTATCAACCATACTATTTTTTTCAACGCATTGATTGCGTAAAGATAATAATAGCACCAACATCATCTCATGTGTTTGAATTTTGTTTAAACGAACTAATGAAATTGCAAAATCGTAGGTTGATAAAACAATCTCAAATTTTTTAGCTGGTCTCGTTATGTTTACTTATTGCGTACTTTTGAAATGAAAATCCAGATAATTGAAACGAATTAACGTGAATGCAAAAGCAAAATATTTACTCTTACTTCTTTTGATAAGTGTATTTTTTGTTACATGATCACCGCCAAATTCAAGACAAAATACTGACAAACAACTTATTAATTGCAATACTATGATACAGAATAATTTTGAAATTACCGGACAAATTGTTGACTTAGTTGAAGGAAAAATATTTCCAGGTACAGTTAAAATAGAAAACGGAAAAATAACTCAGATACGTGAGGAAGCCACCAAAGAAACCCGGTTTATCATGCCCGGATTGATTGATTCGCACGTACATATTGAAAGTTCGATGCTGGTTCCATCTGAATTTGCACGTCTGGCGGTTGTTCACGGTACAGTGGCAACCGTTTCCGACCCACACGAAATTGCCAATGTTTTAGGAATTGATGGCATCAAATATATGATCGAAAATGGGAAATCTGTTCCTTTCAAATTCTTTTTCGGTGCTTCGAGTTGTGTTCCGGCAACGGGCTTTGAAACATCTGGCGCCACATTAGGTGTTGAGGATTTAGATCAATTACTCAAACTTGATGAAATAAAATACATGGCCGAAATGATGAATTATCCCGGCGTTATCTATGAAGATCAAGAAGTTATGGCAAAGCTGGCGTTGGCTAAGAAATACAATAAACCCGTTGACGGCCACGCACCCGGTTTAAAAGGAGAACAAGTTGGCAAATACATTGGCGCCGGTATTACTACTGATCATGAGTGCTTTACGATGGAAGAAGCACTCAACAAAATCAAATATGGCATGAAAATTCAGATTCGTGAAGGAAGTGCCGCGAAAAACTTTGATGCTTTGGTAGGCTTACTCGACACGCATCCTGAAATGGTGCTTTTTTGCAGCGACGACAAACACGCGAATGACCTTGTTCTTGGCCACATCAACCAGTTGGTGAAAAAGGCAATACAAGCCGGATATGATCCTATCAAAGTTTTGCAATGTTGTATTTTGAACCCAATCAAACATTATAATTTGGAGGTTGGACAACTTCAAACTGGCGATCCAGCCGACCTCATTGTTGTCGATAATTTGCAGGATTTCAATGTTTTGCAAACCTATGTAAACGGAATTTTGGTTGCAGAAAAAGGTAAATCACTCATCAATCCTGTTAAAGATTCAACGCCAAACCGATTTGTTGCTTCTCCGGTTTCGGCTGGAGAATTCGCTATTTCCTACAATGGAAATAAAATAAAAGTGATTGAAGCACTTGAAGGACAACTCATTACGAATACTATCATCGCCGAACCAAAAGTTGTTGATGGAAAAATGGTAAGCGATGCTGACCGTGACATCTTAAAAATTACTGTGATCAATCGTTATGAGAAAACAAAACCTTCGGTAGCTTTCATCAAAAATTTCGGATTAAAAAAAGGTGCAATCGCATCTACAGTAGCGCATGACAGCCATAATATTATCGCCATTGGTGTAGATGATGAAAGCTTGGCAAAAGCGGTAAATCTGGTAATTAAAAATACCGGAGGCATTTCTGCTGTTTCTGACAAATTTGAACATATACTACCACTTCCGGTAGCTGGATTGATGTCGAACGAAAATGGTTATTTAGTTGCAGCTGAATATGATATAATTGACGCACTTGCTAAAGAACTTGGCACCACGCTTAACGCTCCATTCATGACACTTTCTTTCATGGCATTGTTGGTGATTCCGGAATTAAAAATAAGTGATAAAGGCTTGTTTGATGGTACAAAATTCAGTTTTACTGCCTTGGAATTTTCTCCTAAATAATTATGATACAGGTATTTACTTGAACTTCCCTTTCAAATCCCATTCTTCCTCTAAATCCCAATTGGCTCTTATTTCGAGTTCTTTTGGAAATATATTCACTCTTTCAGGCTGTATCTTTCCGGCATAGTTTCCGCTGTCCCACCGACCATTTTTATTTCGATCCTGAATTACTTTGATCTTGTATTTTCCAGGATTGAGGGTGTTAAAATGGACGATTTCTGATTTATGCAATTGATTTTCCGCCAAAACCAAATCCTTTGTATTTAACAATTGGACAATCATTGTTTCAGCGCTATCAATCTGAATATCAATTACTAAGTTTCCATAATCTTCAAGTGTCGGGACTTTAAAATTCATTAGAATTGTATCATTCCATTTACCGCTGAAGCCTACAAAAACGGAATCAGGAATACTCAAATCGTAAGATCCGCCTGCTTCAAATGTTGCGCTCATACGATAATTCAATCCGAGTGAATCCATCTTGGTAAACGCAACCTGATTGTAAATGGTGTCTTTGTTATTGATGAAACGGTTTGAATCACGCATTTGATACCAAACAACAGGTTCCTCAAACTTCAAATCCAAATATTTATTCAAATCTAGTTTTCGATATTTAGCCGAAGAACTATAGCGGAGTGAATTTACGTTTTCAACCAATTTGGAGGCTTTCTTGGCTGTTGGTTTAGCACGTGGAATAAGCGATAAACTCACCGTATCATTTATTGTGGAGTCCTTTGTGATATGAATATTCAGTGAATCAAGTACTTGCTGACTAAAATACCAATACAATGAATCGGCATTTTTATTATAATATTTCATCACCTGAAACGAATCTGGTACAGGATAAAGGCTTTCTACTTCTATGTCTGAAGCCGGAAACCGAAAAGCAAAAGTGAGCATTCCAGCTTTGGTCAATTCGGCACGAAGCAACTTTTGTGTTGAATCAACCTGGCTGAACAAATAGAGATATTTGCTGCTTTTTGTAAGTTTAATCAGGCTATCCTCTTTCTTCTCAGGCATAAGACCTCCGGCAATATTAGCTAACGAATCTCTTGCAACCACAACTAATGAATCAGCCGTTTTAAGCGTATCCTGCGCAACGGGCTTAACAAATTCAGGCGAAATCAATGAATCAGAAAACGCAATTGCTTCGCCGGGTAAATCGAATAAGAAATTACTATTCATATCATTGATTGCGAATAACTTATACTGTTCATTGCGTAAATTTTGTAGTCGAAATGTACCTTGTTTATTGGTTCTGGAAATATAATAAGGCCGCACAAAATAGGGCAGTGAATCAAGCGGAATCGTATCATTATCATCGAGATACAACATTACAAAGGTCTCTACTGATGGCTTTAAATCAAAAGCATTGACAACCTGACCCGTTATCGACATGGAATCGAGGATGCTTCCGGTTGAAAACACATAAGTATAACCTGCGATCGGATTTCCCTCGGTAAGATCTACTATGGCATCTCCAAAATATACCGAATAAGTAGTTTCGGGTTTTAAATCTTCTAAAAATTTGATATGAATGGATTTACCTTTTAATTTAATCTCAGGTAATTCATTCGTTGGAGGCGATATCAATAACTGTTGCTGCAATTTATTGAGTTTTACGAACTCATTAAATGTGACAATGATACTTTTTTGGTCAAAATTTGTCGAATAATTTTCGGGAACCGCCTTCACAACAATTGGAGGCTCAGTGTCTTTCAGTCCTCCTCCCGGAGAGACAGGATGCGCACAAAGGCTGAACAAATAAATAGCACTTATTGCAAATAAAAAATAGGCAGTTCTTCTGATTCTCATTTTCATTGTCAAAGGTGCAAAGATAATTTATTGCATCATTGGTTTGGCATAGTAATTTGGATATGGAAACGATCAGCACGGATTACACAATGCGCAGCCTTACCCGCTGCAACCAGAGGATTTCATCCCGATCTGAAAGTGGAAAATGGTTTATTATCGGTCAGGAGACCGAAAAGTAAACCGACGTAGTCTGGAGACTACGCCGAGCGGGGCCAGTATTTTATTTTACGCTGAAATAAGTTTTACTTTAAGTCTAAAAGATTAAAATTTCTATTTATGACAATATTTAGGAAAATAATTAATAAAAATTCATTGCAAACAATGGATTCAAATAAATAATCCTCCTGTATCAATTATGGCGTGCAGAAAACCGCGAAAAAAGTTTTCTGGTAATAATACCAATTGCTCGATCAATATAGTCCCATTTCGACTTTTTTTGTGGCCTATTTTCAATTAGCATAGGAATTACCTTTGTAAAGTTTTAATGTATTATTTCCCATTTCGGACAACTGTAATAGTCAATTTGTTTTTGCGTTTCAGGGAAACGGCCGCAATTAAAGTAACGCCAGTATAGCGAACCATAACCCGCACAGCGATGGTGCTCATCCATGAAAGGACAACCGCGCATTTTGCAACAATACGAACAACCATTGCATGATCCGTCAATTACTGGCCAGTCAGCTCTGATTCTAACTTTTTGACGATCAGGAGCTATCCTTGGTAGTGATGCAAATTGAATAGGAAAAGACTTGCGATAGCCTGGATTGGTTATAAAATCATACATATACCTGTATGTTTTAGAAATCATCGGAAGGATGAATTTATTGTTTTTTGAAAAACGCAGGTCTCCCGAAAAATACCATACGTACACAGGATATAATATAAAAACGCTTAGCCCTCCGGTTATCAGCATAAGCAGTAATAAAACAAAAAACGAAATTCGAATGGTTGCCCAATAAACTTTACGCATAAGCAATCGGTTTTAGAAAAATGTCCAATACCCCATCAAGCCAGCTGCATTACCTACCAAAAAATGAGATATGCTCACACCAACAAGAGTTTTATGCCGTTCATACATCCATCCCCACAACAAACTTGTTAGCAAAGCTGAGAAACTCAGGGCAATAGAATGACTCATATGCAGGGCTCCAAAAAGAAAAGAGGTAACTAAAACAGCCAGCAAACCACTATTTTTCCCTGGTAAAAGCAGACTCAAACTCCCTTGCATCGTGCCACGGGCGATAAATTCTTGCATGGGAGCCACAAGCAAATAGGTAATGTAAGTGATACCAAAATATCCAAAATTAAAGATAGCAGTCTCAGAAAACAGTGGTGATCCGGATTGAATCATGAAATATTTAAAAACTGCCAGCATCCCAATCACCACAAAAGAAACGGCCACCGACTCGATAGCTGATCGTTTCCAGCCTGTGGAAGTAACGCCAAATTCTTTCAAAGACAGGTGCATCAAACGGATGAAAAGTATCACGATACCCAGAGTAATTACTTCAATTACCCGTGAAGAGAACTCTCTTATCTGACCAATATTGGATAGGTTACAAATAGTTTTTAATTCGAGAAAACCCAGCACAAAAATGTAAAATGTTGTTAGTAGCACAGTACTGATGAAAATGACACTCAGCTGAGAGCGAAGCTTAACAAGTAATTCAACTTTTGACTTCTCTTCTTTCAATTTCGCGATCGTTTGCTCAAGCGCAAATTCTCTTGCTTCCACTTTCACGACCATCATACCAAATGTCTCAGCGAGATCGGCAACCTCAGGTGAATGTGACGTTGAATCGGTTAATAAAAAAATCTGTTTAACATTTTCGTACGACCCGGCAATGACTTCTTTCGCATGAACTGTTAGTGCCACAATGGCAGAACGAATATCTTCATTCATATTCCCTGAATTATCCACAAATATAAAAAGTCTTTTCCGTTATTCAAGAACTCAACTCACTAGTGGTGCATTAAATTCTAATTTCTTATAATAACACATTAAAAAACAATCATTTATAAACGTTCTTTAATTTTGAGATTTGAATTGACTTGCTATTCAATTTTGTACTTTAAAAGTGTAAATTATGAATTCAGGAAAATATGTATTTCGTCAGATGTTGGACTTCGTGAACCAATACGAATTTAATAAATGTGTGAGGCGCTATTCTGGCAATTATCGGGTACGTGATTTTAAATGCTGGAACCAGTTTGTACAACTGTTGTTCGGACAAATAACTTCGTTGGATTCGCTTCGTTCAATCTGCACCTGTTTGCAAGCACACGAAAGGCAGCTGTATCATCTGGGCGTAAAACAAAGCGTTGATCATACAACATTTTCGCGCGCCAACGAGGATTTCATCCCGACCAGATAGTGGAAAATGGTTTATTATCGGTCAGGAGACCGGAAAGTAAACCGACATAGTCTGGAGACTACGCCGAGCAGGGGTAGTTTACTTTTTGTGATCATAATATTGGTTTAATAAATTCCCATCAGAACTTTGTAAAGCATCGGAAAGAGGTATTTTTGAAGATACGAGCCAGATATTTAATTCCTTTTCTTTTCTTTCCCAATCTTCGGAATATAATTCCTTAAGTGTTAGCTCAAATAAAATCTGGTTGTTGTAAAGCTCTGTGTACAAAAACCAGGTTGCTTCTGCTATCCATTCGCGGTCAGACGAAAAATTAAATGTTGTAGATAGTATTAATTCAGTCATTAATCTGACAACGATTTTGTATAGTTTTTTCTTTGATCGATAATAATAATGGATAGCCGATTTATTGACACCTGCTTTGGAAGCAATTTGCTGAAGTGTTGTTCCATGGTATCCATATAACATGAAAACAGCATAAGCTGCATCATAAATTCTGATATCGGCAGTTACCACAGCTCTTGCCATAAAGTTTGTTTTAAAATCGTAGTTTTTCTGTCATCAAACCAAAACGAAGTACATCCAACCTATTATCAAAATAGATGTTGTAATAATCTGAACCATGATAGTACTGAACAAATAAACCGATATCCTCCAAAAACTTAGGATGATAATACAAGGTTAAACTCAGGTTAAGCCTTTCAGCAGAAATTGCGGTCAAATCATTCACATCACCAAACATCCATGTAACTTCACCTTTCACTGAAATATTTGCATTTTTTCTGGAATAACGATCATTTAACAATGGCAGCTTGAAAATAGAAAAAGTATTGTGCCAGCGTACTGTACTGTAAATTCCATCGAGTTCTTCAATATGCCATCCCTTCGGATGTATTTCTATGGATGTTTTGAAAAACTGATAGGCGTTAAAACGAGTATTGAAATTTGTAGCAATAAATCCTGTTTCAAGATAATTCGTAGCAAAATTCCCCGAGTTTAAATTCACTTCACCATTTTCCAGAAAAAAATCTCCCTCCTGCCCGTTCGAGTGATGCGCAAATCGGCCATAAATACTAATTTCTTCGGTGTTACATTTTCCTTTAAAGAAATAATAAACTGTAATTTGCGGCATATAACTCGGGGTGCGAACAGGGAAAGATTCCTGCTGATACATCCGGATGATAATCTGTGGTGTTAATACTCCAATAAAACGCGAATTTTTACTTTCCCTTATATAAAAATTAGGAATTAAATTGGCCTCAAACCAAAGTGGTTCAATATTACCAATATCAGTAGGAAAAGTGATATAGCTGTTTCCCTGGTTTACCTGAGATATTATTGGAAGCCCAATCGGGGGTATTGAATCTCTTCCCTGCCCTTTGACTGAAAGGACAAGAAATATAGAAATCCATATAATTATTGAGCATCGTTTCATCTTACAGGTATATCAAATTAACCTTTATCCTTTTGTCTTTCTGTACAATAAATGACGCTTTTGTAAATGAGGATCTGTTCGAAAAACCAATAGATTCATAATTGGAAAACCCAATTCCCTCTTTTGGCAAGATGATCCCTTTCTTAATTTTGCCATCATTGTTTTCATCGTGCAAAATATTCACAGCATATTTTCCTTCCGGAAGGTTTTTGAATGTTATAGTCGAGGTCCCGTTAACTATTTTCCCGGTAAGCTTTTTGAAATACTTTTTGTAATGCTCATCGGGGAATGCATCTTCTCTGTTGTATAAGGCGAATTGTACAGTACCTTTTGAATTTCGCAATCCGCTCACATCAATTGTTAATGAGCAGGTTTCCAGCTTTTGATTACTGAATGAAGAAAGCATTAGAATTGTCAAAAACGAAAGAAGGATTTTGATTACTCCCTTCATTTGATTACTCCCTTCCTATTTGCTATTTTCTCTTTAATACGATCTACAACATAGTAAACCATCGGAACTAAATAAACTGTCAGAATCATAGACGAAAGTAAACCTCCGATGATTACCCATGCCAGGCCGTTTTTCCACTCGCTCGCTGTACCTTGTGCCAATGCAATGGGCAACATTCCGATGGCCATAGCAAGCGTGGTCATTAAAATGGGGCGCATACGCTCTTTGCCTGCAATGATCAATGCTTCTTTGTAATGTTTGCCCTGCGCTTTTAGCTGGTTGGTAAAATCCACAATCAGGATCGCATTTTTTGTGACCAGCCCCATGAGCATGATTAACCCCAATTGTGCAAACAAAGTCAGGTGGTTTAGCGATAAGTTTAAGGCAAGGAATGCGCCAATGGCAGCCATCGGTATGGCAAATAAAGCTACGAAAGGATAAATGTAACTATCATAAAGGGCTACCATGATCAGATAAATCAGTATAAATGAGATGATAAGAACCGAACCCAAAGCTCCGAAACTTTCATCCTGCGTTTTGATATCAGCCCCCCAGGTTAATTTTACACCTTCTGGTAATGGTTGTGTTTTCAGAAAGACAATTGCTTCATCAGCAAGAGTACCCGATGGTCTTCCAAACGATTCGGAAGTAATGGTTACCGAAGGTTGACGGTCCAGCCTTTCGAGCAACGAAGGCGAATTATCCTGCCTGACTTCAGCAAATTGAGATACTTCAATGGGGATGTTCATTGGGTTGACGATGGAAAGACGCTGCACATCTTCAAAGTTTTTGCGGTCAAAATCATCCAGCCATATCCTTACCGGATATTCGGTTCCATTTTCGGTTAACGAGGCATCATCGTTTCCGGTGAAGGCAGTCCTTAAATTTAACCCGACATAAGCAGTTGTTAATCCCAACCGCTGCATCTTATCTTTGTCGGGGATCACCTTGAATTCAGGGCTTCCTTCTTCTACTGATAACTGGACATTATCGGCACCAGGTATTTTTTCAATAGCCGCTTTCAGTTCATTCCCGGTTTTCATTACTAAATTCAGATCGCTTCCGCTCAGGGTTATTTTGATGGGAGCCTGTTTGGGTAATAAACCCAGAACTGCCATTGAAAAGTTTACTCCGGAAAACTGCTTTTTCAGCTCTTCGCGAAGCGATTTCATAAACACCTCAGTTTTGATGTCCCTTTCTTTTTCAGGCTTTAGCTGAATGGTAAATTCTGATAAATTGGCCGAGCCAACCCCCAAACTTCCGATACCAGTACTTGGCCCGGCAACGTTGCTGAAAAGTGTGGCTACTTCAGGTTGCTGAAGGATAAAGTTTTCTACCCGCTGAGTTCTGATATTGTTCTCCTGAACGGTGGTAGTTTTATCATATTCCAGATTAAGACGAAACTTTCCCTGGTCGCCGGTCGACATCATTTCTTTTCCGATAATGCCTTGTTTCATCATCACACCGGTCATTACCAACAGGAAGACAACAATTCCGGTAAAGATGAGCTTATGGCGAAGTACCCATTCCAATTGATGGCCGTACCAATCGATAAAGGTTGTTAATTGCCTTTCAAACCACAGCAAAAAACGGTTCATGAAGTTGGTCTGTTGTAAATCTTCCTTTTTGCCGATTCTCGAAGCCAGCCAGGGAACCAGTGTAAAACCTACCAATAGGCTGGTTAGTGTAGAGGTTATTACCACGATTGAAAATTGTTTCAGCATATCGGCCACAAATACCTGCAAAAACAGAATCGGTAAGAATACAACCACATCGACCAGCGTAATTGAAATGGCCGAAAACCCAATTTCCATACGCCCTTCCAATGCGGCGGTTTCTTTGTCTTTGCCCATATCGAGGTGTCGCTGGATATTTTCCAGAATTACAATGGCATCATCTACCAGGATACCAATGATTAAAGACATAGCCAGCAAGGTCATCAGGTTTAAGGTGAAACCCATCAGCCACATTATGGCAAATGCTGTAATTAATGAGGTCGGGATTGCAATTAATACGATCAAGGAATTCCGGTAGCTTCGTAAAAACAGGAACATAACCAATGAAACCAGGATTACAGCCAGAATAAGGTCATCAACCACTGAATTTACTGCTGCAATCGTCATATCGGTTGAATCATCGGCAACATCAAATTTCACCCCATAGCTGGAGTTTGCACTTTCGATTTGTTTGAGTTTTGCATGAACCAATTTAGAAACTTCCACTGCATTGGCATCGCCTTGTTTTTTTAACAAAAGACCTATTCCGTTTACCCCATTGTAACGGCTTACCGAACTTATTTCTTTCACCCCATCGATCACGGTTGCCACATCTTTTACATAGACCGGCATTCCCGGCGCAGGCATAGCAACCTGTACATTCATGATGTCGTTTACGGTCGAGAATTTTCCGGTCAGACGGACAGAATTGCTTTCCTTATCGGTCTGCGCTTTACCAGCGGGCAAATCAATTCCCGAGCGGTTAATGGCCTCAACCACCTGATAGAGTGATATTTTATACAGTTTAAGTTTATCCTGATTGGCCTTCACCTGAATTTCACGTTCTTCGCCGCCAAGCAGCGTAATTTCAGCCACCCCTTTCAATTGTTGGATTTGGGGCAAATACTCATCCTTCATTTTTTGATGAAATTCAGTCGCAGGCAAACTACTTGTTGCACTGATCGAGATGATTGGCAAATCGTTGGGCGAAACCTTACTCATCACCGGACTCAAAATATCAGCCGGAAGATCTTTTTTAATATTGTCGATATAGCGCTGGGCATCCTGCATGGCGATGTTTAAGTCCGTTCCGTATTTCAGGTTGGCAATGATAACTGAAGCATTGGGCATCGACTTGGTTTCCAGATAATCGACTCCTTCGAGATTCGATAATGCATCCTCAATTTTTCTGGAAACCGAAGTTTCCACCTCATTGGGCTCGGCACCAGGGTATATTGTTTTAATCACAACCACCGGCTGGTTGAAGTCGGGCAACAGTTCATACCCCAGGTTTGTAAATCCAATGATTCCCAGTAGGGCGAATACGCTGAAAAGAACGATGATCAGCGATGGACGATCGATTGCTATTTTTGTAATATTCATGATTCTTAGTTGCTAATTTTCACATTTGCGCCATCAAAAAGATTGATAAACCCGTTGATTATAATTACATCGCCTTCGGTTAAACCACTTGAAACCTGTACTTTATTTTGAAACCGTTTTGAAGTGGTGATATTCTGAAGCATGGCTTTACCATTTTTTACAAGATAAACCTGTGGTTGAATGTTTGTTCCAACAATAGCAGATGCCGGGATAATGATTAACTTTTCTTCTCCATTATTTTTCAACTGTACATTTCCAAACATTCCTGATTTAATTTTTAAATCAGCGGTGTTGTTTACTGAAAATTGTACCGGAAAACTACTCCCTATATTGGCTTTGCTGCCTGTCATGATCACCTTTCCCGACAAAACCGTTTCCGGATAAGCATCTGCGGAAAGCTCGTATTGCTGATTGGTTTCGAACTGACCTAACTCCCGTTCCGGAACATTTACAGTAAACTTCAGGCTTGAGATGTCTGTGATTTGAAGTAAAGGAATACCTGGCGCCGCGAAGGCGCCTTCTTCGGTTAGTTTGGCGGTAATAATTCCGCTGAAAGGCGCTGTAATAGTCGTTTTATTGATTTGCTCCACTAAGGTAGCCTTCTGTACTTTGGCAGATTTTAAAGCCAATTCGGTCTTTTCCAACTGAACGCCCTGAATGGCATCGGCATTGGCAAGAACGGTATAGCGTTTTACATCTGCTTCCAATCCTTCAATCTGAATTTCAATGGTTTGTAATTGAAGTTTCAGCAAGGAGTTGTCCAGTTGAACCAAAGCCTGACCTTTTCGGACCGCGCTTCCGGCATCCACCAAAACGGAGTTTATCTTTCCCTGAATATCCGCGCTGATTCTTGTCTCTTTGTTAGGTTCAAAAGTTCCCGGGTAAGAAATATCGTTTTTAACACTTTCAAGCTTCAGGGTGATGGCCTGCACATTAATTGCCTGTTCTTTATCGTATTGATAAACTCTGTTTACTGTTGTTGCTTTGTTGCTTCTGAGCTGAAATACCACGATGGCTATTAACGCCAATGCTACAACTATATAAATGATAGTTTTTTTCATTTCCTTGATTTTTAATTCGTAATTATTAATTTTTAATTTTTTATTGCAATCAGGTTTCCTGTTACACGTTTGTATTCCAGTTCAGCTTTTCGCAGATTTACCATTGCAACAATATAGTTTTGCTGTGCTTCCCGTAAGGAATTGTCGGCCAGCAGCAAGTCGGTAATATTTGCAAGGCCTTGTTCATTTTGTAACACAGTATTGTCATAAATCTTTTTAGCGAGTTCAATCTGGATCTTGACATTGGCAATGTTTGCGTTTGCTATGTTGAATTGCATTTCGGCATTCACCTTGTCAAGTGCAACCTTTTCAGAAACTATTTCCTTTTGAATAATCGTTTTATTTACTTCTTTCTTTTTCCCATCTATTTTATGTCGTGTAATCATACCATTAAAAAGGGGGATTGTAAGTTGAGCCCCGACATATCCTATTGGATGGAAATTAAAAAAACTATTGGTACCGGTAGTGCCAAAGCCATTCGAGCCGTATATTCCATAGGCATTCAGCGATGGCAATCTTGAATTTTTCAGTCCGCTTAACTCTGATAAACTTAGTTCCATCTTTTTTTCAATCAAAAGCAGATCAGTTGTTATTTTATCCTGCAAGACAACTTCAATAACCGGACTTTCATTAAGCAAAACTCTGATGGAATCAGAAATGGGTTTTCCCATAAGGAATTTAAGTGCATTTAATACTTGCTGATGTTGGGAAAACACTGTGCTTCTTTGCGTTTTTAACTGTTCCTGCTGCAATTTCAGTCTGTCAACATCAGTGCCTTTGGCCAGCTGTTGTTGGTTGAGTAGTGTAGTTGTCTGCACCAGTTTATCGATATTTGTAATATTGCTATCCATAAAAGCCAACTGATTTAGCAAAATCTGGGCATTGTAATAGGCATTTGAAACTTCCAGAACAACATCTTCATCTGTTTTCTTCTCCATAATTCCAGAAAGTTCGTTGGCAATGCGTGTACTTTTAATCGCGCTTAAAACTGAGGGATTGAAAAGTGGCATTGCGATCTGCAGATTGGCACTCAGGTTGTGAGGTACGCCAAACTGAATTTCCTTATACGCATCAGGCGGACCACCAAAAGCTGATTGTGGCATTATCTGATAGGGCAGATCGGTATAATATCGGTAGTCAGCGAAACCGACAATTTTGGGAAGTAAAGCGCTTTTCGCTTCGCGGTTCTTTTCTTTGGCAATCAAACCATCCTGCTGAGCCAATTTGATGTTGCGGTTGTAAACCAGCGCAGTGTCAATGCATTGCTGCAGTGAAAGGGTTTGGGCCGGGACAATTGCTGGCACCAGCAGAATGACCAAAAAAAATAGAAATTTCATTTTTTTGATTGTTTGTAAGTGAATATTTACTAACATAATTAGATAAATTTTTTTGATTACTATTTATTTCTTTTTGAAATCATGAAATAAGCGAGTGCAGTAAATACGCTCGTAACAATTATTCGGAAAACCATTGCGCCAATTGTTTTGGTTTCATATATGCCACCTGTATAAATATGTATAAACAGTCCTGCAAAAGCCAATAACAAAACTAAAACAGAAACGCCCAATGGCCTTAATGTCCAGGTTTTCAATTTAATAAAACCAACTGCAGCAAAAAGATACAGGATGCTGCTGATGAAATTTGCCCAGACAACAAACAAAACATAGTTTCCTTCTTTGGCTCTGATACCAAACAAATCGAGAATCACCGAACCACTGAGAAAAAGAGTGACGAAACCAAAAAAAGCTAAAATTCCAGCGATAC
>CANNKD010000007.1 GCA_947505205.1 Bacteroidota bacterium
GATTTTGAAGATATGCCTTTGCGCGAATTGGCTGCTTCGATCAAGAAACAAGGTGTAATACAGCCAGTTACCGTCCGGAAATTGGGTTACGATAAATACCAGTTGATTTCGGGTGAACGGAGATTACGAGCTTCGAAAATGGCTGGTTTAGAGATGATTCCGGTCTTTGTTCGAGTAGCTAACGACGAACAAATGCTTGAAATGGCTTTGATCGAAAATATCCATCGCGAAAACTTGAATGCCATCGAAATAGCGATTTCTTATCAGCGATTGATTGACGAATGTAATCTGACGCAGGAGCAATTGAGCGACCAGATTGGGAAAAGCCGTACGAGTATTACCAATTTCCTGCGATTGCTCAAACTTCCTCCCGAAATTCAA
Organism: Bacteroidota bacterium; assembly: GCA_947505205.1. Lineage (GTDB taxonomy): Bacteria > Bacteroidota > Bacteroidia > Bacteroidales > F082 > CAJBPB01. Next base: position 382 of record CANNKD010000007.1, read on the forward strand.
ATTGCATTACGCGATGGCCATATCACAATGGGACATGCCCGTGCTTTGATCAATATCGAGGATCAGACAAAACAGTTGCAGTTATTACAACAAATAATTGAAAAAGAGCTGAATGTGCGCCAGGTTGAAGCGTTGGTTCGTGCCCTGACCAATCCGGTTGCACGGAAGGATACGACTAAAATTACTGTGCCAGAGCGTTTTATAGCTTATAGCAAAGAAATTGCTGATGCGCTGGAATGTAAAGCCGAAATTAAAAGGGATATCAGCGGAAAAGGTGCTTTGATGATCCATTTTAAAAATGATGATGAATTTAATCGTCTCTACTCTATTTTGAGTCAAAAATAAACAGATGCTACGTCGTCTATTGGTGATCCTTTTGCTTTCTGCAGTTCTATTGCCTGTGAATGCTCAAATTCAAGGCAATGAGAGTGAATTAGCACCAAAGATCCATTCGCCAAAAAAAGCAACCATTTTTTCTGCAGTTATTCCGGGTTTGGGTCAGGCTTACAATAAAAAATATTGGAAAATTCCAGTTATATATGCAGGAATTGGTACTGTTTATTATTTTATTTCTACAAACCGTACAGTCTATCTGGAGGCGAATGAGGCCTATAATTATGTTTCAAACGGCAGTGAATATCCTATTGATAATGATATGGTTACGAAATTTAACGATGGTATTTACAGCCAATCTGACCTGTTGCAAATCAGGGATTATTACCGTCGAAGTTTGGAGTTAAGCTGGATTGTGATGGGGGCCTGGTATGTATTGAATATCATTGATGCCAATGTTGATGCAAATTTCTTCGATTATGATATTGACGATGACCTTTCGGTAAACCTTAGTCCCATCATCGAAACAAAATATTTACAAAATTCGCTGAATCTGCCGCCTTCTCAGGTAGGTATTCGCTTATCTTTACGCTATTAATCCTCATTATCTTATGAAGAAATTAAATATTTGTTTAATTGGCTATGGCCGTATGGGAAAAGAAGTTGAGAAAATTTCCATTGAACGCGGGCATAAAATATTTTTGAAACTCAATAGCGAGCAAGAATGGCTAACTAATATCAATGAGTTCATGAAAAGTGATGTTGCCATCGATTTTAGTTCTCCTAACCGGGTTGTTGATAATATTCACAAATGTTTCGATGGGAATATTCCTGTCGTAGTTGGAACCACAGGCTGGTACAATCAATTAAATGAAGTAGAAAACTGGTGTTCTGAAACAAATCAAAGTCTTTTTCATGCGCCTAATTTTAGCGTTGGTATGAACATTGTTTTCGAAATGAACCAGCTATTAGCAAAGTTTACCGCAAAATATGATTATACCTTATCATTAAGCGAAGAGCATCATATCAATAAAAAGGACACACCAAGTGGAACCGCGCTTGAGTTAGCAAAAGAGATTATCGATCAAAATCATAAATACAAAGGCTGGAAAATTGGCCAACATATTGATGCTGACTTACTTCCGATTGAAGTAACCCGAAGAGAAAATGTGAGTGGCATTCATGAAATTGTTGCGCAATCGGACGAAGATATCATCATCTTACGCCATGAGGCACGCGGTTTAAATGGCTTTGCATTAGGTGCTGTCCTGGCTGCTGAGTTTCTTTATGGAAAAAAAGGAATCTTTACAATAAAAGACCTCCTTCATTCTGTGTTAAACCATTGATTGAATGCATAGTATAATCAGATTGAATTGCATTATTTTAGGTTTGGGATTAATGGTTGCCTGCTCAGGTTCTAAAAGTGCAGTCGTTTCAAATCAAGGATTAGATAAACTGTCTGATCCGAAATGTTTGGCCTTGATAAAATCAGATAAATCATTGGATTTGCTTTCCGGTGATCTTTTTCAAATTGAATCTTCAGGTATTTCAGGAAATTGTTTAAAGATTGAAATCAGCTATAGCGGTGGGTGTGGTAAAACAGAGATGCAGCTTTATTATAACGAAATCGTGCAAATGAATGTGGAAGCCGCATTATTCCTAACACCTAAATTCATTGATAATGATCCGTGTCGGGAAATTGTTTGTGATACTTTGCTTTTCGATCTGAGTCCTTTTGAAGGAATTGCACGTGCCGGCGGTATCGAAATACATATTTCCGGTTATGAAAAACCACTCACTTTTGCGTTACCATTGCATTGATTATGAATTATTAACAGTAACGATATATCACTCATTCGAGATAGATTTCTACCTTTGTCAATCAAATAATATACCATGATAGGATTAATCATCATCATTCCCTTATTACTCTCTATTCCGGTTGCTTTTACCTGGCAATATTTCACCAAAGCTGGTTTTAAAAGCAATTTAGCATTTATTCCTTTTTACAATCTGCATATCTTGCTGAAAATCATAAGAAAACCTCTTTGGTGGTGGATTTTTTTAATCATACCATTTATCAATGTTTTTGTTTTAATGTTGATGTTGGTTGAGCTTGGAAAATGTTTCGGTAGTTTCAAACTGACCGAACATCTTGCAGCCGTTCTTGTTTCTTTTGTGTATTTCCCATACCTAGCTTCGAAAGGTGGTATTGTTTACCATGATCCGCTTACAACAGAGCGTCCCAAAAAAGGTTCTGTTCGCGAATGGGCCGATGCGATTATTTTTGCCGTTGTTGCCGCCACGATTATTCGTACTTTTCTTTTCGAAGCTTATACAATTCCAACTTCCAGTATGGAAAAATCGTTGCTTGTCGGCGATTTTTTATTTGTTAGTAAAATCAGTTACGGGCCAAAACTACCGAATACGCCCATTGCTTTTCCTTTCGTACATCATACAATGCCGTTGAGCACCACTTTGAAATCTTATGTTGAATGGATTAAACTTCCTTTTTATCGGTTTCCCGGATTTGGAAATGTGAATCGTTATGATGCAGTGGTATTTAATTATCCGGCAGGCGATACTTTGAGTGATAAGTTTCAGAGCAACGTCAGTTATTATTCTTTGATAAAGGAATATGGTCGTGATCGTGTTTGGAGTGATCAAAGGAATTTTGGGAAAATCATCTCCCGACCGGTTGATAAACGTGAAAATTATATCAAACGTTGCGTTGGTTTGCCCGGAGATTCTATCAAAATCATCGATGCCGATTTATATGTGAATGGTGTAAAAGCCATGATTCCAGCGGGTTTACAGTTTAAATATCTTGTAAAGACTGATGGAAATCCACTTAATCAGCGGGTGCTTGATAAAATGAATATCACAGAAGGAAAACGGTCAGGTTCAAATGAATTTATTTTTTGGATTGGTCAGGATATCGCCGCACAGATGAAATCGATGCCAAACGTAGTCGGAGTTACTAAAATGATTGAGCCAGCCGGCGAACGAAATCCGGATGTGTTTCCTTATAGCCCTGATTATATTTGGAATATCGACAATTTTGGTTCGATGTGGGTGCCACAAGCCGGTAAAACAGTCGAACTTACAACAAAGAATCTACCTTTATATCAACGTATTATCACAGCTTATGAAGGAAATAAATTAAAAGTTGAAGGAGGTAAAATATTCATTAACGGCAAGTTATCTACTTCATATACTTTCAAAATGGATTATTACTGGATGATGGGCGATAACCGTCATAATTCTGCTGATTCTCGGATCTGGGGTTTTGTGCCTTATGATCATATCGTAGGAAAAGCTGTTTTTGTTTGGCTTTCACTCGATCCCAATAAGTCACTTTTTAATGGAAAAATACGTTTTAATAAATCAATGCGCGTAGTTAAGTAAATTCAATATTAATATGAAAAAAGCCCTTATAGAAACAGAGCATGGAATCATGACCGTGGAACTGTTCAATGACGATGCTCCAAATACGGTAGCAAATTTTGTAAAATTATCAGAATCAGGATTTTATAATGGATTGAAATTTCATCGTGTTATCCCGAATTTTGTAGTGCAGGCCGGTTGTCCGAAAGGCGATGGAACCGGTGGCCCCGGCTATAAAATCAATTGTGAACTCACAGGTGATAAGCAATTCCACGATCGTGGCGTTCTGTCGATGGCTCATGCAGGAAGAAACACAGGTGGATCCCAGTTTTTTATCTGCCATAGCCGACAAAATACAGCACATTTAGACCGAAACCATACTGTTTTTGGTAAAGTAATTGATAATGTGGATGTTGTGGATGAAATCCAACAAGGAGATAAAATTATGTCGATAAAAATTGTGGAAGATTAGTAGAGAATCTCACAATAAAAACTTCATTCATCAAAGCAAAATTGCCTGATTCACTTCATCGAAAGAATCAGGCCGTTTTTTTTTGACCAATTTCATTACTTTTGCACATTAGAATTTGTAATTAAAATGGCTGAAATAACAGGCAAACGTAAAACAAATACGATTAGAAATGAGGATATCGAGAAATCGGTTGAATTGCCTTTGTCTAAAAAGGTAGTTAAAAAAGCAGTCGTTAAGCGTGAGTGGTTTTTTAATGATGAGCGGTTCAAGAAAGTTTCTGGCGCATTATTGATTTTCTTTGCTGTTTTTCTGTTTCTTGCCTTTATCACTTTCCTGCTGAATTGGTTTTATGAAATTACAGATGATGTTTTTGGTGATTTTCCAATCGCAAATGTGCTGAGAGGCGAAGATCGAGATGTTAACAACAGTACCGGGAATTTGGGCGCAATGTTATCTCAACTTCTTGTAAAAGAGGGTTTTGGTATTGGTGCATTTTATCTTGTTGTACTTATTATCAATTGGGGAATCAGGTTGATGATTGGTTTTAAGTTATTGACTCCATGGCGCAACTGGCGATTGGCGATTTTAATGCTTGTTTGGTTACCCTTGTTAATGACATTTAGCTTCCCTGATGATCCGCTGAATGTGATGGGCGGTGCAGTTGGTATGTTCCTTTTGAAATATTTGATATCTCTGTTAGGAAGCGTTGGCGTGGTCTTTGCCTTGGTCTTTGTGTTCCTCGCTTTGTTGATCGCGACTTTCGATTTTTCATTTCTATTTCATCCAAAAACAGCGTTTGATACAGGAATGAAATCGAAGAACGGCGAAAATATGGCTGAGGATAAATATAATACTGTCGAGTATGCTGTTGAGGATGAGATAGATAATGATTTTATTCCGAAAAAGAAACCGACAAATAAAAACGATATTGTGCTTGAAGCAGATGATCTTGATTTAAACCAGCTTCCATTATTCGAAGTCCCCAAGGTTGATCAGGGTAAAGATGTTGAGCTGAGTGTTCAAAAACCTGTAGATGAGTCTGTTAAATCAAAGGGAACCGTTGAACGACAAGGATTGGATACGAAGTTTGATCCTACCTTGGACCTTCCTGATTACCGTTTCCCTCCACTCGATTTGTTAAATGAATATGGTGACGGTAAAATAACTGTCGATCGCTCCGAATTAGAGGCAAATAAAAATAGAATTGTTGAAACGTTGGGTAACTATTCCATTGGTATTGAGCGTATTAAGGCAACCATAGGACCAACGGTCACTTTGTACGAAATTGTTCCATCTGCAGGTGTTCGCATTTCCCGTATCAAAGGTTTGGAAGACGATATTGCCCTCAGTTTGTCGGCCATGGGCATTCGTATTATTGCGCCAATTCCCGGAAAAGGAACTGTAGGTATTGAGGTTCCGAACCTAAAACCTGAGATTGTCTCCATGCGTTCTATCATTGGTTCTGATCGGTTTCAGCAAAGTAATTATGAGTTACCCTTTGGATTAGGTAAAACGATTGCTAACGAAAGCTTTGTCGCCGACCTTACCAAAATGCCCCATCTTCTGATGGCAGGTGCAACCGGTCAGGGGAAATCCGTTGGCTTAAATGCACTCATCACCTCGTTGTTGTATTGCAAACATCCATCCGAACTTAAATTTGTGATGGTGGATCCTAAAAAGGTTGAATTGAGCCTGTTTAGCCGGATTGAACGTCATTATCTGGCGAAACTACCTGATTCAGAGGAAGCTATAATAACTGATACACGTAAAGTTGTAAGAACCTTGAACTCTTTGAGCATTGAAATGGATGATCGGTACGATCTTTTAAAAGATGCACAGGTTCGGAATATTAAAGAATACAATATAAAGTTTAAAGATCGTCGCTTAGCACCAAAGCCCGATGTGAAGCACCGTTTTTTGCCATATATCGTATTGGTTGTTGACGAATTTGCCGATTTAATTATGACAGCCGGCAAAGAAGTTGAAGGTCCAATAACGCGCTTGGCTCAATTGGCTCGCGCAGTTGGTATCCATTTGATTATCGCCACGCAACGCCCATCGGTGAATATTATTACCGGTACAATCAAAGCTAATTTTCCGGCACGACTTGCTTTTAGGGTGATTTCGCGCATCGATTCACGTACTATTTTAGATACCGGAGGTGCTGATCAACTCGTTGGTCGAGGTGATATGCTTCTGTCAACCGGAAGCGATATCGTTCGTTTGCAATGTGCTTTCATCGATACACCTGAAGTTGAACGACTCACCGAGTTCATTGGTTCACAGCGGGGTTATCCTGATGCCTATCATTTACCGGAATATTCTGACGAGCAGGATGAACCGGTTGAAATGCTTGACCCATCTGAACGTGATGTTCTATTTGAGGATGCAGCGCGCATTATCGTGCAAACGCAACAGGGATCAACTTCACTTTTACAACGTAAATTAAAACTTGGATATAACAGAGCCGGTCGCATTATTGATCAACTGGAATCAGCCGGAATAGTTGGCCCCTTTGAAGGTAGTAAAGCGCGTGAAGTCAGGGTTGCCAATGAAATGGCTTTGGAACAGTTTTTGAAGGATTTAGACAATAGAAATTAATAATACAAAATGAAAATATCACTAAAGACACTTGTAACTTTTTTATTATCATTCATTTATATGGGTGTTTCGGCCCAAAAATCTGCCGATCAATTGTTAAAAAGTGTGATCGATAACACAAAATCCTATAAAACCCTTGAGGTTGATTTCAGCTATCAGATGTTTGATGGCAAAGCCGGTATCGATGAAATCAAAAAAGGCTCCGTTTCAATCAAAGGAGATGCGTATAAATTGACCATGGCCGGACAAATAGTTATTTGCGATGCTAAAACTGTTTGGACATATCTTGAAGATAGCCAGGAGGTTATGGTAAGTACAGCAGATAAATCGGCTGATGCCATCACTCCAAGCAGTTTATTAACCTCCTATTATGAAGATTACAAAGCCTCGTATATCAATGACAAAGTCAATACATCAAAAGGATTGAAAACCATAGAGTTAAAGCCGGAGAAAGTAAAGAAATTCACTAAAATTCTGATTGGTCTTAATGAAGCCAAATTGCAAATCGTTAATTTCTCAATCTTCGACAACGGCGGTAATACTTTCGTTTATGATATCTCTAAAATGACGCCAAATACTCCAATGGAAGATGCTGATTTTAAGTTTAATATAGCCGATTATCCTGGTGTTGATGTGGTTGATATGCGGTAGGTTTTTAGTAAAATTCAGGATTTTCTGAATTATTTTAATCATGTTCTTCAAGTGAGATGAGTATCGTATTTAATAGTTTTCAAACTTTTAGTAACCAGAATTTATGATTATTTCCATAGACATCAGCTATTATCCATTAACAGACGAGTTTATTCCTCCTGTGCTTGATTTCATCAATCGCTTACAGCAATATTCTGAGATTGCTATCGAAAGAAATGGATTAAGTACGCAAGTTTTTGGCGAATATGATGATGTAATGAGGATTATTACTGCTGAAATGAAGCTGTCTTGCGAAATCCCACATTCGGTTTTTGTCCTTAAAATCGTCAATTCTGATCGTCGCTAATGCTATGCAATGAATAATATTTTTCAACTATTCATTGATAATATTCTGCAAACCAGTTTATTGGAGTTTTTTGCTGTTGTTTTCGGTTTGCTTTCTGTTTGGTACAGCCGTAAAGTGAATATTCTCGTTTATCCAACCGGAATTGTAAGCGTCCTGATTTATGTTTATATCTGTTTCAAGGCTGGTTTATACGCTGATATGGGCATCAACGGGGTTTATTTTGTGATGAGCGTTTTTGGCTGGTATAACTGGACTCGAAAGATACAGGACGAAACGCTTGTTAAAATTACTTTCCTATCGTTGAAAGGTCATCTTTTCGCAGTTGGCGTAGTAGTAGTTTCTTTTTTCATGCTTAGCTATGTTTTGACTCATTTTACAGACAGCACGGTTCCTTATATCGATTCATTTACCACAGCGGTTTTCATTGTTGGAATGTGGTTGATGGCTGTAAAAAAAGTTGAAAACTGGCTTTATTGGATTGTAGGCGATATCATTTGTATGCCTATGTTTTTTTATAAAGGACTTGCTTTTACAAGCTTTCAGTATTTTGTATTTCTGATTCTGGCTGTGATGGGATTTATTTCATGGAGAAAAGTCATCAAAAATGCTTAAAAAGATAGCCATCACCGGACCTGAATCTACAGGTAAATCGTGGTTGGCCGAACAACTTGCCAAAGAATTTAATACTGTTTGGGTTCCTGAATTTGCCCGTGAGTATCTATCTGATTTGCACCGAAATTACACCATCGACGATGTTGTTGAAATTGCAAAAGGTCAACAGCAAAATGAAAAACTGATGGAAATTCAAGCCAGTGAATTTTTATTTTCTGATACTGAGATGTTCGTTTGCTCCATATGGACCGAATTTGTCTTTGGAAAAGTTCCTGAGTTTATTCGTCAAGCAGTTGAATCACAGCAATATGATCTCTATCTTCTTTGCAATATCGATTTGCCTTGGGAACCGGATCCGTTACGCGAACATCCAGATAACCGTGAAGATATTTTCGAAAAATATCGTTTGGCTCTATCCGATGCAAATTTACCGTATGTTATCATTAATGGATTGGGCAAAAATAGACTTGCAGAAGCAATAAATGCAGTAAAAAAGCAGTTTTTGCTTTAACTTTACACAATGAAAAATATTTCAGAAACAGATGGAATGCATATCCTTTTTCTACCTCGTTGGTATCCAAATAGATATGACCCAATGTTTGGGCTATTTGTAAAACGGCATGCAGAAGCAGTCTCACTACTCAACAAGGTTTCGGTGGTGTGTGTTACTGAAGCAACTGATGCTCAATCCGCACTTTACGATATTGAGCATTTTGCCGATCAAAATCTATTCACAACGATTGTTTATTATCAAAAGTCTGATCTGAGACCTGTGCTTTTCGCCAAAGCAATCAATATTTTTAGGTTTTACAGGGCAAATTTTCATGGAATAAAATTAAACACAAAGAAATTTGGTAAAATTCATCTCATTCATATTCATATACTTACACGCTTGGCGCTCATTGCCATATATTTTAAATGGATGAAGGGAACGTCTTATATTATCACCGAACATTGGTCGCGCTATTTACAGCTTACAAATGGGTTTACAGGTTTCTGGCGTAAAATTGTTACCAAATTGGCTGTTCGAGGTGCTTCCACAATTACTACAGTTACCCAAAATCTGGCAGAAGCCATGCAGAATCATGGTTTGAAGAATCCGAATTATGTTGTTTTGCCCAATGTTGTAGATGTGAATTTGTTCAAAATTCAACATCAAAAGGCTAATCCAATTTTTCGTTTCGTGCACATCAGTTGTTTCGAGGATCGCTCAAAAAATATCACTGGTTTAGTAAATGCATTGCGAAAATTGTCTGTACTGCGAAATGATTTTGAATGTATTTTAGTGGGTGATGGTATTGATTATCAGAAAATTAAAAATGGAGCAATAGACCTCGAATCGTTTGGGCTGATTCATTTTAGAGGATTATTGCAAAATGATTTATTGGCCGATGAATTAAGTAAATCCGACTGTCTGTTGCTTTTTAGCAATTATGAAAATATGCCGGTTGTTATTCTTGAGGCCTTTGCTTGTGGTTTGCCGGTTATAGCGACAAGGGTTGGTGGTATTCCTGAAATGGTCAATCCGCAAAATGGTTCATTGGTAGATGCCGGTGATGAAGCCGGGTTCGTTGAAGCAATGGTAAAAATGATTGATTCTCAATCTCAATACAAGGCTGATGAAATACGATCAACTGTCACTTCGACAAATAGTTACGAAGCTGTTTCTGTTTTTTTGGATGGGCTATATCGAAAATATTTCTATAAAAAATTAGAAACCAAAAGCAATCCCAAGTAGGCCAACTGCCAAACCAATTGTAATATTCACAGCCTTAACTGCGATAAATCCTTTTGGCGATTCGGCTAATAATGGGAGCATTCCGTGTCCATCTTGAACAATTGAGCTTGCCATTAAAATGCTGAATGGTAATGAACCTTGGGCAAACAGCAAAACAAAAATATAATGTGGCCCCGATTCAGGGATGATGCCAATCAGCAGTGCCATCAATAAAACGATGAACAGATTTTCGGAAATCCAATGTTGAAGATCAATAAAATTGCCTAAAAAATGAACGAGAAGCAAAATGGAAAAGGTCCATAGAAATATCTTGTGAAAGTGTTTTTTGATGATATGATGCCACAAATGTTCGTGCAGAAAATGCTCTTTTACAGTCAGGATAATGTATAATATCGTTCCTAAAATAGCAACGAGACTATATTTTATCCAGCTGGCTTCTCCAGTGTGATCATGTTCTGCATGGTTATGAGCAGCATCTTCTAATCCGCCCATCATCTGTTGCATTTCGTGACTGCTGTCGATGATTCCACTTAAAAAAATGATTATCAGACTGGTAACTCCTGTCAGCAGCAAGGCTCTCGTAAAACTTAAATCTTTTAAATTTTCGATGATCAATGAAGGATGATAATGATTACACTCTTCATTTTTTGTATGTATCGGAAAATGAACCTTTTCCTTTAATCCAATGTATTTGTTTTTCACGGTAAAATGTACAAGCAAACCGGTTCCAATAGCCAAAAAGAATAAAATGATATTCAATTTCAAAGCCTCAGCAGGAATTGTTGAAAACATAAGAAAAGCCTCGTCACCCGACGAAACAAGCATATTTGCAACCAATGCAGGAAACATAACAACGCGGTGAACATATAGCGAAACCATTGTAAATGAGCCAATGCAACCTGGGATTAATCCAAGAACCGTCCCAAAAACAATTTGAACAAAAGGTGATTTTTCAATCATCTTCGTCCAGATACCTCTTGTCTGGACATTGATATATTCAATCACCAACATCATTCCTAATACAAGAATTGTAATAATAATCGTCTGATGAAAAATGGCTGATAACATGAATTATACAGATTTGAATGTGCAAAGTTGGGAATAATAACCATAGAAAGCCTACAAAAAAAAATATAAAAATTTTACATTAAAATCGATTCACTTTAAATAAATCGTAATTTTGGTATTTAAATACCTATATAACTTTATGGCAAAAATTGTTACTTTGACAGAAGCTGCTTCCATCGCATTACATGGAATGATCATCGTTGCAAAATCTGAAACGATGGTAAATGTCGTTCAAATAGCTGAGGTTACCGGAAGTTCAAAACACCATGTGGCGAAGATATTTCAGCGCCTTGTTAAGGATAATTTCCTCAATTCACATCGTGGGCCAACTGGAGGATTCACCTTAAAGAAACGACCTGAAGAAATCACTTTACTCGATTTATATGAATCAATTGAAGGTAAAATTGAGGTTAAAAATTGTCCGCATGATAAAGCGGTTTGCCCTTTCGATCTATGCATCATGGAGAACGTAACAAAAAAAATGACCAACGATTTTCGGGAGCATCTCGTTAATCATACATTGGCCGATTATCTTAATAAATAATTTACAAACTAAACTTCACAAAATGAATTTAAATATCAATCCTTTTCAGCCTGGTACAATCTTGAATTTCAATGATTTAGTCGAATATTCGTCTGGCGGTGTGGTAAGTAAACAAGTTATCAAAGCTGAAAAAGGCAATGTTACGCTCTTTGCTTTCGATGCCGGACAAGGTCTGTCAGAACATTCTGCTCCATTCGATGCGCTGGTTCAAGTAATCGATGGTTCCGTTCAGGTAATGATTGGCGGAAATCCTTTCGAGCTAAAGGCAGGTGAAAGCATCATCATGCCCGCAAATATTCCACATTCATTGAAAGCCATAACTGCCTTCAAGATGATTTTGATCATGATTCGTGCATGAAAATCAATCTTGATTAATGAACAGGCATATTTTTTTTCTTTAAGCGCAATAGATTATTTGGCTGGTAATTATAAATTATTTAGTTAAGTATCAGATATTCAGTAGCTATAATTTAGAAACCAGATTATTCAAGAAAATAAGTAACTCATTACCTAATTACCGTTTATCTTTGCATTTTTATAACAGATTATGAAATACTTTAAATTAGAAGATAACTTATTCGATATCACCGAGAGGTACCCTCAAACACTTCCGGTGTTTATCAGCAACGGTTTTACGCAACTTGCAGACGAAGAAAAACGTTCAACTTTTGGCCGGGCGTTGCAGTTAAATATTGCGATAATGATGCGTCAGATTGATCAGGATAGTTTTATTTTAGCTCTTGAAGGATCCATTAACGGCAGCAACAGCGAAAAGCGCGATGAAAATACCGTTTATGTAAAAGGTCTTTTGCCTTGCCCGGTGCGCCTTCCATTACAGGAAACTTTTGATGAGGTAATCGGGATTAAAGCTGCTCAGGGAATAAAAATCAAAGCCGAATTAAAAGCGGCTTCCATGGGTTTGGATTGGATAAAGGAAGAAGTAGCTAAAGCCAATGATATCAGTCAGTTGGATGATATTTATATCTCAGCTGGCTTTGACATGTTTTTCGATAAAGAATATTTTGGAAGATTTATTGAAACGAAGGAATTCTCAGATCCAATCGGTTGGGATTCCATTAATAAAGACTTTCATAATGATTATATCAATTTGAAGGATCCTCATAATCGTTATGGAATTATCGCTGTCGTCTCGGCAGTATTTTTAGTAAATTCTGAAGTGCTGGACGGTCGGCCTGTTCCACAATCGTGGAAAGAATTGCTTGATCCGATGTACAAAAGAAGTGTTAGTTTACCAGTTTCTGATTTTGATTTATTCAACGCAATTTTACTCACCATCGATAACAATTATGGTCGTGACGCTGTTCGCGCTTTGGGTAGAAATATGTTAACAAGTCTGCATCCTGCGCAGATGGTGAAATCGGATCGTCAAAAAACGAATAAACCAGCCATCACGATCATGCCCTATTTCTTCACAAAAATGGTGAAAGAAGGAAGTGTAATGAAAGCAATCTGGCCAAAAGACGGAGCAATCATCAGTCCGATTTTTATGATTGGAAAAAACTCTAATAATCAACATATCAAAGAAATAGCAGATATTGTAGCCAGTGAAAAAGTGGCAACAATTTTGGCACATCAGGGATTGTTTCCCAGTCTTCATCCAAATATTGATAATCGTTTGCCTGAAGGTGCAACATTTCTTTGGCTTGGATGGGATTATATTGAAGCGCATGATTTGAATAGTAAATTCGCCGAATGTAATGCAGCATTCAACGAAAATCCTTATGTTGAAATACAAAAAATATGAATTTAATTACTGTTTCCGGGCCGCCATCATCCGGAAAAACTGCAATTATTATCAAAACAGCCGAAACGTTTATGCGACGGGGTGTTAAACTTGGAGCCGTGAAGTTCGATTGTCTTCATACGGATGATGATGTCGCTTATGAAAAAGCAGGTATTCCTGTAAAAAAAGGTCTTTCAGGCTCACTTTGTCCAGATCATTATTTTGTGAGTAATATTGAAGCGGTACTCGCCTGGGGTTTAAAGGAAGGATTTGATTTGCTTGTTTCAGAAAGTGCCGGATTGTGTAACCGTTGCTCACCATATATTAAAGAAATTAAGGCTGTTTGTGTTATCGACAACCTAAGTGGAATCAATACACCCAAAAAGATTGGTCCGATGCTTCGTATGGCCGACATTGTTGTGATTACAAAAGGCGATATCGTTTCCCAGGCCGAACGTGAAGTGTTTGCTGCCCGCGTTCATTCAGTAAATCCTGCTGCTATCATTATGCATATCAATGGATTAACAGGACAAGGTGCATACGAATTAGGAACGCTTTTGTTTGATGAAACCAAACATATTGATTCATTAAAGGGCCGTAAACTTCGTTTTTCGATGCCTTCAGCCCTGTGTTCCTATTGTTTAGGTGAGACTCGCATTGGTGAGTCTTATCAAATGGGAAATGTTCGAAAAATTAACCTTGAAGAAAACCAAGCATGATAAGTCAGGAATATCTTTTAATGACAAGCCCGAAAGAACTCATCGGCCGGTTTCCGTATTTACAAACGTTCTTTGCAGGAATCACACTCAAACTAGATGATAAGCAGGAATTACCTCTGCAGCTGATAATTGCAGAGGTTAGTGAAGAAATTGCTGAAGATAATAGTTTTGATGGCGAACATTTTATAAAGCAATTGCAGGAATTTATACATCAAATGCAATCGTTTTTGGGTGACGAGAATAATCAGGTTGATAGCCTGACAATTCTTCCGGGAACCGACAAAAGCGGTGATGCTGAACAATTTGGCGTATTGGTTTTTGAAAAAAGTACGATTACGAGTATTGTAGGTCCGACAGGATCCGGTAAAAGTAGGTTATTGGCTGATATTGAGTGGGTTGCACAAGGAGACACACCAACGGGAAGATCGATACTCATCAATGGCGAAAAACCAGCCTCTGACTGGCGTTTTGCTTCCGGAAAAAAACTTGTGGCTCAGCTCTCACAAAACATGAATTTCGTGATGGATCTTACAGTCGCCGAATTCATCGAGTTGCATGCTGAAAGCCGTATGGTTACTGATGTTGAGCATATTGTTTCGAAAATCATTGATGCTGCAAACGAATTGGCCGGAGAGAAATTTCAACCTTCAACGCCCATCACTTCATTGAGTGGTGGACAATCACGTGCCTTGATGATTGCAGACACCGCCATGTTGAGTAGCAGTCCTGTTGTTTTAATCGACGAAATTGAAAATGCAGGTATTGACAGGAAAAAGGCTTTACAATTACTTGTCGGTGAAGAAAAAATAGTTTTGATGGCAACGCATGATCCAATATTGGCTTTGATGGCGCACCAAAGAATTGTTATCAAAAATGGAGGAATTCACCGAGTTATCAAAACCAGTCCTGAAGAAAAAGCCATGCTTAAAGACCTTGAAGAAGCCGATGGAATACTTCAGCAATTGCGCACCCGTTTGCGTTCTGGAGAAGAACTTCATATTAATTAGTTGTATTTTAGATAATTATAAAACTTAAAATAATATTTTATGTCACACGAAGGTTGTTCAGGAAGTTTTAGTGACGGCAAAACTGTTGCCGATAAAATCAGACAAATGGGATTCAGTGATCAAATGATGCCCATGGCATTTGATATGAAATGTGAAAATTGCAATAAAACATTCGAAATGGATTCTTTCGAAACGCATTGTCCGGAATGCGATATGGTTTACGCAGTTACTCCCTGCCATGCTTTTGATCCATCAAATGTAATGGCCGCAGGGATTGGTTATTAAGATATTAACCTAACTTTACGGTTATTTCGGGTATTTTGGCCTCATTTTTGTATCTTTATGCGAAATAATGATCGCATTTTGAGATACTATAAATCCATTATCTTTATTGGTATTATCCTATTCCTTTCCTATTCTTGCAGGAAAGATGAAGCAAAAGTAGAAGTAGTAATTCTACCTGTCAATCCGGCTTTGCAGAAAATATTTGATATTGAAAAAGTTCCACATATTACACTGGAAATATCAACAAATGAATGGAATAGGCTACTTGAAAACTTCGATATCAATCGGAATAATGAAGAATATGTTCTCGGAAATTTTACAATTCTCATCGATAATAATGTCACACGTCTAGATAGTATCGGGCTTAGACTCAGGGGAAACACAAGCCGGCGTCGTCCGGAAGGAACAACCGGAGAAGTGCATCAAGCGACCAATCCAGATTGGCATCACGTCCATTTCAGCCTTAATTTCAAGAAATACAGAATAAGACAGCGTTATCAAAATCTTGAGAGAATGAACCTGAAATGGTTTAAAGATGACGCAAATTATGTTCGCGAAGTATATAGTTACGATCTTTTTGAACGATTTGGCGTCTGGACAGCCCCGCAATCAAGTTATTGCATGCTGACAATCAAAATTCTGGAAGATGAAAAACCAGCCTATTTTGGTGTTTATCAGATGATTGAGAGTATTGACGAGGATTTCCTTTCAAACAGAGCCAATAGTTTCGTTTCACCAAATGGTAATTTATGGAAATGTACCTGGGGCGCAAATCTGCGTGTTCCGGATCAAACATTGATGGGAGTAGAGGATGCTACTTTAGATCCAAATACCATGGTGACTTACATTTACGACTTAAAGACAAATGAAAATAGTTTGGATGGAGCAAAAAATCAGTTATCAGATTTCATTGGAGAATTCAATAGTACTTCAGGCGACAATTTTAAAGTGTGGGTCGATAAAAAGATCGATGTTCCATTGCTTTTAAAAACATACGCTGTGAATGTCATGGTGGGTATGTGGGACGATTACTGGGCAAATTCAAACAATTATTATATGTATTTCGATGCGGATGGAAGGTTTTATTTCATTCCATACGATTATGATAATACCTTGGGCACATCGCTGATGATGGACAGCGGAACCAAAAATTTCCTTAATTGGGGAAATTCACACAATCCTCTGATTAAAAAAATAATTGAAATTCCAGAATATAAAACAATGTATGTCAAATATTTGCATGATTTGGTAAAAGCTGAAAACGATTATTTTCATGTCGATAAAAGCACTCCACGGATAGAAGCCTGGCAAGCGATGATAGGTCCATACGTCACAAACGATACCGGCGAAGATATGGTGATAGATGATTTTCCTGCGCCCTGGGGAAATCAACCTCAGTATCGGTTGAATACAGAGACGAACAATTTTTTCATCATCAGATCTTCAAATTTACCTCCAAATTAAATTTACCTTAAGCAGTTCCGTGTCGCGTATTTTAACAGCTTCAAAGTCCTTTTTCGCTATTTTTGTTGCTCAATCAGAGGGTTTCGGGATGTTTAAAAGGCTTTTGTTTTTCTATTTTATTTGCTTAACCATCAATGTTCAACCTGTTCAGGGACAGATAATTAAAAACTTTTCTAAATACAATTATCAATTTGAAGTTCGTGGTCATTATGGAATATTTTTACAGCACCATTTCGAGATGCAACGCTTTAATTCGCATTTTCCGGCAGCTGAGGTGTGTTTGCAACGTGCTACTTTCGGAAATAAAAAATGGGAATCCTTGTATAACTATCCAATCGTCGGAGTGGCAGCTTATTTTTCGCCTTTAGGTGATTTTCAAGAAGTTGGAAAAGTTTTTGCTGTTTATCCATTTATTGATTTTCCATTAAATCACAATCTTGAAAATAGTCTAAATTTCAGGCTGGGATTAGGTTTGGCGTGGATTACCAATAAATTTGATCCTATAGAAAACTACAAAAACTTCGCGATTGGCTCTCATCTCAATGCCGCAGCAAGCCTTTATCTGGAATATCGACGACGACTTTCGCACCGTTTTACTTGGATAACGGCCTTTGGTCTAACGCATTTTTCAAATGGTTCCATGAAAACGCCCAATTATGGGCTAAATCTGCTGACGGTTTCAACAGGTTTTTCATGGTTTCTTAAAAGTCCAAACCCTTATCTGAATAAAAAACTGCTTCCCGAACTTTATAAATTCGAATTTGATGGTAAAAAATGGATATCAACCGAGCTGGCTTTATCACTGGGTATGAAGGACATGACGCAGGAAGTGGGACAGCGATTCTTTGTTTATAACCTGGCGCTGAACACCATGAAGCAGATTTCAATGAGCGGCAGGATAGGGCTTGGCTTCGATCTGACTTTTGATGGCTCCGACATGGCTGTTCTTGATAAAAAACAGATTCCTTATGATTCGAAATGGCAACTTCTTAAACCAGGTGCAAATTTTGCTTATGAAATGTTACTTGATAAAACGTCATTCCTGTTTAACCTTGGTTTTCATCTGGCCGGAAAGGAATTGAGTGAAGGTCAAATGTACCAGAAACTATCTGTTAAACAGCATTTTACGAATAATTTGTATGGTATGATAACGCTTACAGTGCATTACGGTAAAGCCGATTATATCGGTTTTGGCATGGGATATCGATTAAATTTCAAATACTATTGATTTATAATGAAAATCCGATTTTATTTTCTTGGATTGTGTTGCTTTGTTATGATTTCATGTTCAAAACAAACAGGTAATTGTTACGAATCTACAGGTGAAATTATTACTGAAACAAGACAGGTTCCCTATTTTAATAGTCTCAAAATGCTTGATAATGTGGATGTTGAGCTTATTTCAGGTAATGAAAATTTAATCGAAGTTACAGCAGGAAAAAATATTATAAACAATATTATTGTTGAAGTTGTTGATAGCGAAGTGCACCAGGATACTGTTTTGATGAGTTCGAAACAATTGAAAATCAGTAATATAAATGAATGTAATTGGTTACGAAGCTATGATAAACCGATCAAGGTGAAAATATGCTGTCGCAATATTATGAATATTGAATATCGTTCCAATGGTGATTTAGATTGTATTGATCCTATAGAAAAAGACACTTTCGCAATCAATGTATATGAAGGTTCAGGAATTATTAATCTGCACCTTATCAGTAAGTTATCCTATTTAAATTTTCATTATGGAACGGCTGATTTAAATGTGAAAGGATCATCAATGGTAAATTACCTCTATCAGGCAAGTTTTGGGAAAGTAGATGCCCGAGAATTTATCACCAATTTTAACTATCTCGAAAATCGCAGTTCAAATGATTGTTATGTAAATGCCAAAGTGTATTTGGGCGCCACCATTAATTCAATTGGAAATGTATATTATACCGGCAATCCATTGGGAAAGAGCCTTATAAAGAACGGAAGTGGAAATTTCTTTCCAATAGTAGAATAATCTGAGCACTAAAATTATTTCTTTTTCCGTTTTCTAAACCAGACAACAGCTCCTGAAATCAATATTAAAAGGGTTGCTAAACCCAAAAGCGGAATGATCAGGATATATAATATACCAATAATGCTTTCAAATATTCGTGCCGTATGTATTTCAAGCGCTACATTCCAAAGTGATATTGGTGTTTCAGCAACCTTTTCAGGCATTGGAATGAAGTTTCCGATAGCACCTTTGTTATAATCTATTATGATTTTTTGATTGTTTATAGTTGCCATACCGGCGATCATATTATTACCAATTGGTGAGCCACTGATGTTAGTAAAATCAACGGATTTAGCTGTAAAATAATCAGTTACGGAATTTGAATTTGGATTCCAGATGAAAAGTCCATTGAATGAACCTACCAGATAATTTCCTTCTGAATCATTTTCAAAGACATTGATGCCCATAACCGATAATGGTGGTTGAATTGAAAATGGAATAGCCGGACGAGCAAAATTTTCGTCTAACTCATAAAAACCATCACTGGTTCCAATAATCCATTGATTTGATATTTTATCCCATTGGATCACCCTCAATCGGTCATTCCATGAATTTGGATCTGAAAGAATTGAGTGAGGAATTTTTCCAACCATTGATTTAGCAATAGTTAATAATAATGGCGGACGAAGAAACATGCCTGTTAAAGTAGTGAAAATCAAAAATATACCAATCCAAATTCCAATATGATTATGCCATTTGATAGTGAATTTATTTATGGAAGCCAATCGGATGATATTTTTCTGTTGACTTTTTCGGTGTTTCATCCATTTTGGAAAGAAAAAATAGATGAAACCTGTTAATGAAAGGAAGATTATAGCCAACGCCATAAAATCAACAAAAAGCTGACCTGTAAAACCTATTATTTCACCGCTGTGGATTACCCAGAGTGTACGAAACAATGAAATAGTGCCTCGATCATTTATTGAAGCTGGAAGGAATACCTTATTGATTTGGAATAAACCATTTTTTTCATTAATCCGGTAAACATGCGACCGGCTGAGTGCAATAATATATCCATTATGTTCCGCAATATCAATCATTCGGGCGTCATTTTCCTCCGAAAAAACCTTCTCCCATTCGTTTATCGAAGGGTCAAATACATACAATCCGGTTTGAATTGCTGCCAAAATCCTACCCGATTGTGTTTTATAAATTTTATAAACTTTCCGGTTGTCAATTCCTTTTTCAAGACCATTCACGAAAGGTGTAAAATGAGTTAAATATTTGTCAGACAATTTAATACCGATATTACCATACAGTAAAATACTGTCCTCCGATAAAGTGCAGCTCGATTTAAGTGAGGATAAGTTCCAGTTTTTAAGTTGGTAGTTTTTAGGAAGTAAACTTCGATTTATATCAACTTCAGATAATAATTGTCTGTGATTGAGGATGATACCTGAAAATGCCCAAAGAATTAGTAAAAAACTGGTCACAAGAGAAAACCACTTATGAATCCATTTCCATTTTTTCATAGCTAAAGTAAAAGCTTACTCATTGAAATGAATTCCCAATATTTTCTTTTCAAGATTAATTAATTTGGAAGTGGCAAAGGTAAAATAATTTGATAAGTTCTGTGTGGTCACTTACTTGAAATACGAACTTTTAACGAAGCAAATTGATCGGTAAAGTTCAATAAACTCTGATATCATAAATAAAAAAACGCCTTGATTTCTCAAAGCGTTTTTGCATTCAGAATTGTAAAATATTATTTTACGCCATCTGATAATTCTGTACCAGGTTTAAATCTAACCACTTTTTTGGCAGAAATTTTAATTTCTTTACCGGTTTGTGGGTTACGACCTTTTCTGGCAGCTCTTTCTGAAACAGAAAAAGATCCAAATCCTACTAAAGCAACGCGTCCACCTGTTTTCAAGGCATTCGTTGTTGCATCAATAAAAGCTTCTAATGCTTTTTTTGCATCTGCTTTTGTTAAGCCGGCTCCTTCAGCCATTGCATCGATTAATTCAGCTTTGTTCATCTTTTTGTTAATTTAATATGTTTAATATTGGTTGAACACAAAACAAAAATAGGATTAAAATAATCAAACACAAGTCTTTTTGAAAAAAAAATGCAAAATGTTGATAAAACAGCCAATTTGTTAATAAAATCAATCATTTGAGAGTCAAAACCTTGTGAAACCAAGTGTTTTTGAACTGCAATTGCGATGATTAGTCAAAAATAATTTGCAAATTGCTTGAAATCTGAAATCCTCTTAAAAACTCTGAAACTTCCATTGATTTTTTTCCAGGCTGTTGAATTCGTAATAAAACAAGATAAGCGTCAGTTAAAGCAATCTTTAAATATTTTTTATTGTCAGTCACTATTGTGAATAATTTTTCGGATGGGATATTTTTTTCAACAGTTGTTTGAAAAATTTTAAGCTCGAGAATTTGGCCATCTGATGATTTGAACGAGGTAAATGCAGCCGGATACGGTGATAATCCTCTGATTTGGTTAAAGATTTGATCTATTGACTGTTTCCAGTGGATACGGCAATCATCCTTAAATATCTTCGGTGCAAATTTGATTTCCGAATCCTGATTCATAAATTGTGATTGTTGTTTAGCCTGTACTTTCTGATCGAAAATGGAATCTAACGTATCAATCATTAGCTGCTTACCTTCTTCAATCATTCGGTCGTGCAGCTCGCCTGCAGTCTCTTCATTTCCAATCTCAATCGAAAGTTGCTTAATAATTTTCCCTTCATCAATTTTGTCGTCAATGAAAAAGGTGGTAAGTCCGGTAATTTTTTCACCATTCATAATGGCACGGTTAATTGGGGCGGCTCCGCGATAGTTGGGAAGCAATGAAGCATGCAGATTTATGGTGCCAAGGTAAGGAATCCGCCAAACAGTTTCAGGTAACATTCGAAAGGCGATAACCACAAAAAGGGAAGCATTGTAGCTTTCTAATTCAGTAATAAATTTGGAATCTTTTAGTTTTTCGGGTTGTAAAACTGGGATATTATGTTGAATAGCCACAGTTTTAACGGCAGATTGCTGCATCTTTTTGCCTCTTCCGGCTGGTTTGTCGCTTGCTGTAACAGCAGCAACAACAGAATACCCGGATTGAATCATATTTTCAAGTTGAGCAGCAGCAAATTCAGGTGTTCCGAAAAAAATAATATTTTGTTTTTGTTTCATGATGGTACAAAAATAAAAAAACCTGACTCATTCAGAATCAGGTTTTTAAAATATTTAAAAATAAGCTTATTTTTTACCTTTAGCCTGAGCGCGTGCGATATACTTATCAGCATTGCGTCCATCAGCTGTGGTAGGAAATTCAGCTTTCAATAATTCATAGGTTTTTTGAGCTTCCATATAGTTTCCCATAATTTCGTATGTGTTTCCAGCTTTCATCAGAAATATTGGACTTGTAAATTCGTTCATATTTGTTTTAGCTGCGCTAAGATACTGGTTTACAGCTTTATCATTTTGATTCAATTCAATATATGCATCGCCTTTTGCGCCTTTAGCCATCGCTGAGAGCACATGATCATCGCTGTTGAATTGATCAAGATATTTTATGGCTTCGTTAAACTCACCTTTTTTCAAAAAGGAAATGCCGGCATAATACGAAGCAAGGTTTCCGGCCTTAGTTGAGCCATATTCATCAATGATTTCAATGAAACCCGGATTGTTTCCGTCACCATAAAGTGCTTTTTGTAATGAGTCGGATTCGAAATATCTTTGAGCCATAAACATTTGAACCTGAGCTTCTTTCTGTTTTGGTTCGAGGAAATATTTGTTTGCTCCAAAATATGCTGCGACAATAAGTGCGATTACAGCAACTCCAATTATTAGCGATTTTTGGTTATTTTCGATGAATTGTTCGGATCTACTTAACGCCGATTCTACTACTTCAATTGTTTCTTCAGCTTTTTGATTACCTTTGCTTTGAGCCATAATGTATAAATTTTGAAGTGCAAAAGTAGGTTTTTTCCTTCAAATAGAAACAGTAGGTCGTAAAAAAAAACATTTATCTTTGATTTACAATGTTATAAGCCTTTGATTGATCTGTTTTTTTTATTTTATCGGGGATTTTTAATTTTTTTTTGGATTTCATTATGATCGTTTTATTGAGAAGTAGGTTGATTTTATTAATATTAAGTTCAGTTTACATACTTATTTCGGCGAAAGCATTTGCGGGATGGTATATCGTAGAGAAAAGTGAAGATAAGTTTGGCAATGTTTCTTACCAATCGACTTTTATTCAGGATGGTATGATGCGGATTGAAAATGCACAAACAATCTTTATCTTGAATCAAAATACCAATAAAATCACCCTAATTTTCCCACAAAAGATGACTTATTGGATTGGTGATCATGATTCTTTGCAGACAGCTGTACTCGATAATATCCGAATTCAAATGATTCAGGAAATAGCTCAACTTCGATCTGATGAAAGACAAGCTGCTGAAGATGAATATAATAAAATGATATTGGCAGCACAAAATGATTCTGCAATTCATCACCTGCCCGATCAAATTAAAATCAGAAAGAGTGATTCTACTTTAAAAGTTTGTGGACTTTTATCTATATGCTATCATGTTTTCATCGATACAGTCATCAATGAAAATGTTTGGATCAGTAAACAAGTATCACCTTATAATACATTGGATATCAGAAAAATAACAAAGATGACGAAAGTATTTTCCAAACCATCTTTTGTTACTTTTTACAGAACAAGCGAGGAATGGTTCGATTTGATTCAGAATGGGGTAATTGTGAAATCGGCATTGCCAACTGAGTTTGGAGAGAGCGTTACTTATGTCGAATCGATAAAAGAGACGAATGTACCAGTGGCATTTTTTGAACCTCCGTCTAACTATAGGAAAATTAATGTTGACGAATTAATACAAATTACAATGGGAGAGGAGAAAGTAGAACCAATAGAAAATCCTTCTTCACCAACTCAACCCGATTATCAGAATATGTTCTCTTTGCCTGATAAAAAATAGATTTAATTTAAGTTATTGCAATCCAGTTTATTATGATGTTTTTTGCAGAAAAACCTGTTGATGAAAAATTATTAAATCATTTTTTGCAGTTTTTGACAGATGCACGTCGTGCAAAATTTGAGGAGGTTTTGTCGTTTCGAACAAGACATATTACCGTTGTGCTTGAAGACATATTTCAGTCGCAGAATGCGAGTGCTGTTTTACGAACTTGTGATTTAACAGGTATTTCAGATGTTTATATCATTGAAAACAAATACCGATATGAAGTAAATCCGGATGTGGCACTTGGAAGTTCCAAATGGTTAAATCTCAAGAAATTTAACCATTCAAATCAAAATTCGGAACAGGCAATTGACCATTTAAAAGAAAAAGGTTATCAAATTGTGGCAACAAGTCCACATAATCATAATCATTCTCCTGAGGATATTCCTTTAGATAAACCCATTGCCTTGTTTTTTGGAACGGAAAAACTCGGTCTTTCAAAAGTGGTGTTGGATAATGCAGATTCGTTTATCAGAATACCAATGTACGGATTTACCGAGAGTTATAATATTAGTGTTTCAGCGGCACTATTGCTTTACACGTTGACCCAGCGTTTGCATAAAACGGATTTTGAATGGAAATTACCCGAAAATGATTTTAAAAATATGTTGCTTGATTGGTGTCGAAAATCTGTTCCAAAATCTGACCTGATCGAAAATGAATTTAACCGTGTAAATCGGAATCATTAACGAAGTTTATCGCCAATTCCCGAAAAATGTCACCTCGATGTTCAAAGTTTTTATAGATATCATAACTTGCTGCAGCAGGTGATAGCAGACAAATATCTTTTGGTTGAGCAAATTTTTGAACTATTGTGAAAGCGTCTTGCATGGTATCATAGGTAAGAAGTTTACTTTCTGTTGTGTATTTCAAAAGCATTTTCATCATTCGAATACCGGCTTTACCTGTAAAAAGAATGTGTTTTATCTGATAATCAATAAGATATTCAATTAAAATGGTGTAATCGATTCCACGGTCGAAACCGCCTAACAAAAGAAAATCAACGTGTTCGAGTGTGTCAATGGCAGCTATTGTCGCTTCAGGAATGGTTGCTATGCTGTCATTATAAAAAGTAACACCGCCAAAAATTCCGATTTTTTCCAAACGGTGAGGCAAGCCATTAAATGTTACCAGATCTTGAATTGCTTTTTCCATATTGACACCAGCTGCGTGCACGGCCAGCAACGCAGCCTCCATATTCAGCCGGTTGTGCGAACCTTTTAATGGTAGATTTTCGGCCGATTCGTTCAATAAGCCCAATGGAAATTGAAGCAGTAATTCAGGATAATTCATATTTAAGGGTAGAAATTCCCGATGGCAAATAAAAATATCGTCTTTTTTTTGATACTTACAGATTGTGTTCTTCGCCTCTTTATACTTTAAAAAAGTTCCGAAATGATCCAAATGTTCCTCAAAAATATTTAACAGAATGGCGATATGTGGAGAGTGATTGCAATTTTGTAGTTGATTAGCTGAAAGTTCGAAAACAATCCAAGTTTTGTTAGTGATCTCAGGAATGACATCAAAACACGGAATACCAATATTACCGGCTAAAACGCAATCAAAATTACTGGATTTGAGTAGGTGATAAATTAAACTTGTAGTGGTACTTTTACCTTTTGTGCCTGTTATTCCAATGGTTTGTGAGGCAAATGCATTAAAAAAAAGATCAGTTTGTGAACTGATTATTGTTTTACTCAAATCAAAACCCAATAAAGAAATGCCGGGTGATTTTATCACGATGTCATAGTTGTGGATCACATTAAGATAATTTTCACCACAATAAAAATTTATTGATTCCCGCTGAGCGGGTATCAAGCTTTCGACTGTTTCTGGATTATAATCGGCGATATCAGGTTTATTATCAGGTAGATATGTTTGAATAAATTTCAGACTTGATTTTCCTTCGCGGCCAAAACCAAGAATCAAAATTCTCTTTTCTTTCAGTATTTCGATAATTTTACTCAGCATGAATGGCAGTTTTAATAATTTCTTCAAACTCAGGCAATAGAAAATGCTGATGATCGAAACTTTGTAAGAGCATATTAATCTCAATTGCAACAGATTGATCAACAACAATATGACTAAATAATGCCGAATGTTGAATAGAAGGATTTTTGACAAGAAGCGATTGAATGGCGACTTCAACTTCCTGCACTGTTCCAACGCATTCAAAAGGTTTTGTTTCACTTAAGCCGCGTAACTCGTTCAAAATTGGTTTAAGTGATTCAATATCAGGAATATGTATGCCGAATATTTCGTCAAGGCTTTTCATCGGTTGAAAGGGCGAGAGCATCAAAAACGTGAATAAGCATTTCGGACAGTTACAACACCAACTATCGGTTTTACTACCTACATTGCAACTTCGAAAAGTGCTGAAATATTGATGGTTATGGCTAAAAAGTTTCCCGATTTGTAGTTCATTAAGTGGTCGAAGTAAACTGAAATAATTGAGATATGGATGCAAATATTCCTTTGAGTAGTTCCTGAAATCACTCTCAAATTCAAAAGATTTACTGTATTGGTGATTGATATTTGTGTTCGCCACAGTGGCTTCATTGGCACTTGATTCGTTTGAAAGCGCAATATATTTCGCCCCGCACAATACCGCTGAAAAGGCTGCCAGAAAAGCCAATAAAGATGAAAATGGGGTGTGTCCGTTTAAGAAGCCTTCACTGTTTAGTTTCAACAAAAGTGGATCGATGGTTCTATGAATGATCATGCAATCATTAAATGAAAATCCTGCCATTTGCGCAGTTTTTGTTGTGGCTTCGCGTGGATTTACAATGAATGGAATGATCGGTAACTTGTTGGATTTGAGTAATTCTAAACTAACAATTGAGTCCTTTCCGCCACCAATTGGGACTAGAATTAAATCAGAAAGTGGTACGCCTGATGAAACGGGAATTTGATCAGAATCTGATTTCAGTTGCATAAAATCGTCCAGATTCGTTTCAATGTTATTCAAATAAAAAAACTCACCTAAGCCATTGAAATACAATTTTTTCCACCAATTTATCTGATTATCTGTAAGGTGAAATGGGTTGATAATTACTGTTTTGGGGCATGCACATTTCCAGTAACTGATTAATTCAACCATGCCAATATGGAAAACGAATAATTCAATATCATCTTTTGAAAGCTTCTTCATGTCGAAAAAGACACGAGAAGGAATGCTGATTTCCGGTTGAAAAATATGGGTATCAGACAGATTAAATAAATATTTTATCCTGATCTGCTCTTTTTCATGCAGGATAGTATAACTTTGATAAATCAAAAATGGAAAACGAAAACGTAACTGATTGAATTTTTGAGTGTTATTAGAAGTCGTCAAAATAGGAAGATATTGAGTTTCGGCAGCAAAAGTAACGAATAATAGAGAATGGAACATTGGAAAAAGGTTGAAAATGGATATTGAAAAACTGCTTACAATCAAAAGAAACGATCTTGCTCCACAAAAAGGGCGGTTGTTACTTTCTGAACCCTTTTTAAACGATTTTTATTTCGGTCGTTCAGTTGTTTTGTTGATAGATCACGAGCCAGATGGTTCATTTGGGTTGATAATGAATAAGCCTGTGAATGAATCATTTAACAATATTGTTACTGATTTCCCACCCTTTGAGGCTTCGGTTTATTTTGGCGGACCGGTAAAAGCAGAAAGTATGTTTATTTTACATACACTTGGAGATCTGGTAGATGGAAGTATCGAAGTTTTGAATGGTTTATTTTGGGGCGGTGATGTAGAGATGATTAAGGAGCAGGTTTTATTGGGTAAAATCCAACCAGGTCAAATAAGGTTTTTCATGGGTTACGCTGGTTGGGAACCTAAACAATTGGAAATGGAACTTGAACGCAATGCATGGGTAGTGGCTAAAACGAGTATTGGTGATTTGCTCGAAACTGCACACGATAAAATGTGGTCAAAATACGTGGCTCAATTAGGCTCACCCTACGAATTATGGGATCGTTTTCCAATCAATCCGGAAATGAATTGAAGAAATTGGATGCGATTATTTAATCAAATCATCAGTTAAATAACTGATAAACAAAGTGATTAAACAGAGATGGTTCAAGGAGTAAAGTGAAGATCAAACCAAAAACTGCTCCCATAAAATGTGCATTATGCCCAATATTGTCATTTCCTCGTTTTCCCATATAGGCTGAATAAATCAAATATAAAATCCCGAAAATAAATGCTGGAACTGGAAATGGAATCGGGAAAATGAGCAGTCTGTTCATCGGAGCGAGTAATATACTCGCAAAAACTACTGCCGCCACAGCTCCAGATGCGCCAACTGCATCGTAATATGGATTGTTTTTTTGTTTTCCAAAATCGAACAGGGTTGCAAATATGATTCCACCTAAATAGAGTAAACCGAAATTCAACAATCCTTTCGGGAAACCAAAAATGAGACGGAAACTGTCTTCAACCAATCTCCCAAACGACCATAATACAAACATATTGATAATCAAATGAAACCAACCTGCATGCACAAAACCATAAGTGAAAAACCGCCAGGTTTGTTTTTTTTCTTTGATCAGCCAAGCATTGAATTTCAGGCTATTGAGAGTATCGCGATTGCTGAAGGCTGCGATTGAAACGAGTACTGTGATGAAAATAATGGCGAGTGTCATTTGTTTATTTCAGTAGGTTGTGTTTGAGTTGCGTCGTCTTTGGTGTGGTCAATTTCAGATCCCAACATGCTATGAGGAATTAGATAAACAGCAAGCATCATGAGGGTTGCAGCGATGGGCCATGTGCGGTTTTCCTTTTTTTGACGTAAGACAAACCACGAAATCAGCCAAAATAAAAAAGCTGCCGCAGTCTTATTGTCCGTTAAATCTCCAAAATTGAAAAATCCTTTGAACGGCCAGCCTGTCCAATAGGCATCGAACGCATATTTTTGAACAATAGGACCGAGAATTAAACCGCCAACGAGGAAAAGACTCATCGTTACTGTATTGAAAAAGTAGGTGTCCGAACGTTTGAAAAATGCTTCAAATCCGGTTCTAAGGCTCAAAACCATTGCTAAAAACATAAAAAAGATATGAGGAATCAGGATATATTCCGGAACAGCACCTTTAAAACGGATAATTACAGGTTCTTTGGTTAAATTATAGGTTTGCGTGCCATCGGTCAATTTAACTTCATATTGAACTTTACCGGCTGCCGGTTGATGCGGAATATTTGCCTTAATGATTCCATTCTGAGGTAACATCTCAACAATCGTCCAATCGTCATTGCTTTTAAAACGTTTGTATCTGAGTTTACCTTGCACATTTTCAGGTACTTTCATTTCAAATGGGGCATCGATTCCGGTATCGTGCGTTCTTAAAAATTTATAAGAATATTCTTTTCCATTCATTTCGACTTTGCCTTTAACCGGATAAGTTGGTCCGGTTGTTCTTTGGTAAATGGCCAGCAAAGCCATCAGAATAAATGAAATGATCCAAAGTAAGATGGATGTGGATTTGTTTGACATAATTTTACTGATTTAACATTGATATTTAGGTGAAATATTTTTTATTGAAATTATCTGTTTTGTTAAGCCATCGAAATGCTAATTTCACTTTAAAATCGTGAGTGACTCAAGCTTTATGGCTTGATAAAACATCTCATGAATTTTCGTTCTGGTATCTAACTTACTCAATAACTGATTGGTAGCACTCGGATTTATTCTGTTCGATAGAAAAACGAAAATCAAATCGTTCTCTGGATCAGCCCAGGCAAAAGTGCCGGTGAATCCTGAATGTCCAAAACTTAATGATGAAGCCGACAATGCAGGCATTCTGGGTTCATTGGCATTCAGTGGTGGTTTGTCGAACCCAATTCCACGCCGGTTTTTTTTGGAGGTGAAAGGTGCAGTGGTAAATTTCTGAATCGTTTCAGGTTCAAAAATCCTGACACCGTTATATATCCCTTTGTTCAAAATCAATTGCATGATTACAGCGACTTCCGTGGCATTTGAGAATAAGCCAGCATGACCTGAAATACCTCCCAAAAGCGCGGCTCCGTAGTCATGAACGTCACCTTGTAACAGCTGATGTCGAAATTCCAGATCATTTTCGGTTGGAATAATTCTTTCTTTACTTAAATTAATCAATGGCCTGAAACAGGTCAATTTTAACCCAAGAGGTTGATAAATCGTTTCATCCAAATATTGATCGAATTTCTTATTTGTCACCAATTCAACAATTTCGGGAATAAAATAAAATCCCAAATCGCTATAGCGGTATTCCTTGGATTTTAATTTGCTTTCTGCAATTTGTTTAAAGATTTCATTTTTGTAAGTCCTTGTGATATAAAGGTTTTCCGCAACCCGAAACGGATGATTCTCATCAATTATATCACTGTAAAGTTTAGGGTCGGGGCCAGCTTCGTTAAATGTTTTTAGATAGAAAGGAATCCAGCCGTCCAATCCGGATTGATGTGTCATGAGATCGATAATCTTCAAAGCAGATTTGTTAGTTCCTATCAAATAAGGTAGGAATTTTCCCAAGCTATCTTCAAGTCGGATCTTCTTTTCTTCATATAGCTTCATGATACACAATGTAGAAGCTAACATTTTTGTTAACGAAGCGAGATCATATAAATCTGAATTTTTTACTGAATCCATCTTGTCGTAAGTATGAAATCCGAATGATTTATTATAAATGACTTCGCCATGTTGTAGCGCAACAATCTGACAGCCTGGATAAGCCTTCTTTTCGATACCTTCAAGTGCAAATGAATCCACTTTTCGTAGATAAACATCGTTTATTTTGATAATTGGAACGTAAGATTGAATAGAATCATTTATCGGGCAAACAATGCCTGTTCCAGTTTGGAAATTGGAATTAATTCCAACGGGTAAATGTCCTTTTGCAATGACTTTACCACATAAAATATCTGCTGTAATTTTTTCGGTAATTGTATTGTCCTGATATGCAATCAGAATCGATTTATAGTTGCTATTAATATTGAAAAGATTCAAAGCGTAGGGTGAGGCGAAAAGATTGAAGACAACCGGTTTCGATTTTGTCAATTCGTTTACAAAGCGAATTGCCTGATCTTCGATCCCGAACTTTTTAGCTGCCAGAATATTTGTGTTTTGGATGCTGATAATGATCAAATCGAAAGATGCCAATTCCTTTTTCAAGATTGATATTTTTGCTGCATCCGCCGCTTTTGGAAGCCGAAAGTGCGTGCAGTTCAATCCGTTAGCGGTTATTGTTTTTTGAAAATCATTTAATTTTGATTCTCCAACAGCAAGTGTTGCGATTTTTATTTTCGCATTAGATTTCAGAGGCAACAGGCTGTCATTGTGAATCACAGTGATCGCATTTTCGAACAATTCATTTACAAGTTGTTGATATTCTGGTTTATGTAAATCAAGAATCAGGTTTTCGGTATCTATTGGTTTATAATGATTCAAACCTGCACGGTACTTAAATGTCAATATTTTACGACAGCTTTCTTCCAAACGATCATAGGATAATTGACCAGAATCAATGGCTATTTTTATTTTTTGTATAGCTTTTGGAACGTCAGCCGGTAGCAGCAAAACATCATTTCCGGCCTGTAAGGCTTTTAATTCAATCAAACCCGAAGGAAATGAATTTGTAACGCCTTTCATATCAAGTGCATCCGTGAAAATAAGTCCTTTGAATCCCATTTCTTCTTTCAATAATTTGGTAATGATATTGTGTGAAAGGGTAGAAGGTAGGTTTGGCGTTTCGGCCAAAGCCGGTACATTCAAATGTGCTACCATAATACCTTGGACATCATTTTGAATAAGTGATTGAAATGGAACTAATTCATTTTCATTCAAGTGGTTACGATCTCCTGAAATGGTTGGTAGTGTTGCATGTGAATCGCTTTGGGTATCACCATGACCCGGAAAATGTTTGGCTGTTGCAATGATTCCATTTTGTTGTAATGCCATTGCATATATTGACGCTTTTTTAGAAACTATGCATGGAACATCACCAAAACTTCGCATCCCAATAACCGGATTTGCCATATTGTTATTCACATCTACAACAGGTGCAAAATTTGATTGAATTCCCATCCGCTTGCATTGTTCAGCGATTTGTTTACCCATTTTGCTAATCAAACTATCATTTTCGATAGCTCCTAAGGTCATTTGATAAGGATAAGAAATTGCATTTGTGAGTCTCATCCCCAAACCCCATTCACCATCGATTGTGATCAACAATGGTGTTTTGGCTAAGGACTGCCATTGATTGGTTTTATTTGCCTGTTTTAAGATGTCGCTTTTGAAAAAGGTAATGCCACCAATATTGTATTTTTTGATGAATTCAGTTACTTTTTCATCATAGTCTTCGCCTGATTGGTTGGCTCTCAAAACCATCAATTGCGCGATACGTTCCTCTGTTGATAAGCTTTTGTAAACCGAATCGACCCAATGTATTTCATCTCTAAGTGGCTGAGATTGCGTATCCTTTTGTTTAACAACAAATAATATCAGGATTAAAAGAATATATTTTAGGAATGATGTCATTTTAATATGGGATTCAGTTTGCCAAAATTACAATTTATTCCTTTTGGAAGACTCTCGAGAAAAAACATTGTAACTAACAATGAATCAGCTATTTAAAATGTCAATCAGCTCAACTATCGAATTGGGTCTTGCCGTTATAATATGGTTTTCGTCTAATAAATAAAGTGTAGGCGTGCCATAAACCTTGTATGCTTTTACAACTGGACTTTCCCAAATTAGTCCGTCGTTGAGGTGAATCCAGTTTAAATTTTCCTTTTCAATGAACTGATTGACTTCTTCCTGATGTTTGCCGATAATGATTGAAATAATTTGAATTTCAGGATATTTGTTTTGAATTTCCTTAAGTTTTGGAATCATTTCCATACAGAAAGGACAATGGATCGACCAAAAAACAATGATCGTCTGAGTATTACTAATTTCATTGATATTGAATGTGTTACCGGTTATATCGGTACTGATAATCATTGGAGCAATTGCGCCAATCATGATTTTTCTGAAAGGCTCAACTATTTTCTCAATCTGCATCATCGATTCAGCCGTTATACAATCGGCTTTGAAATGTGGTACTTCAATAAGATAATCAGTCACAGTGGTTAATCCCATTTGTGTGAATCCTTCCAGAAAAAACGCTAAGATAAAGGTGTACATTTTTTCTTCGTTGCTGGCACGAATCAGAATTTGATCCAAGGCAAGAATAAATTTCTTCTGCATTTCATTGATATTCTGATCATTTTGTTGCTGAAGTGCAAGATAATCAATCATTTTCCTAGTCAGAATATCGGAGTTTAGTAACAATGTATCAGCGAAATTTATCGAATCCAGAAAATGGTTCATAACGTAGTTGCGCTTTTCGTCCGCATTAAGTTCGATGGGAGGAATGGGTTCAAAATCTGTTCGAATCAATTTGGTAGCATAACTGTTCGGCTTCTTTTTTGTATTTTTTTTAATAAATTGCAACATCTTGGATTGCAGTGTAATATATTCTTTTTGGCTATGCTTAAAATATTTTGAATCTGGAGGATAGCTATTCAGAACAGGTATAATCAACCCAAGTTTTCTATGGGTTTCATCATCTAACATTGTGTAATCAAACCAAAGAGCATTTTCGGACATCTTATCAAAATATATGGAGGATTTATCTTCAAAGTCATTTAATATGAAATTCACATCTTCCTGATTGTAGATAAATTTCACGGATTTCCCTTGTGTATTCATTATCAAGAACATACCTGACGATACCTTGGTCGAGAAATGGTAATTAATTTTTCCTTGGTTATCAGTCTGTAAAGAGTCTAAAAGAAATCTTTTTTCTCCCCTGATTTTATAAAGATAGATTTGCTGGTTTGAAAAGTTTGGTATTGAGACAGTAAGACTTCCCTGAGCGAAAGTTTCCCAAGGATTGTAAAACTGTAATAAAAATGTGAGAACAAATATGGCTTTTAATTTAGTGTCCATGATGATTTGAAAATGATTTAGCTGACTTTATTGCTTAAATATGGCAAAATTAGCAAATTCCAAATGACTTTTTCGATGATAAATTTCATTCATTTCAATAAAAAATTGAGTGAATTATGATTTTTTTGTACTTTGCGCCCGATTTGATGTTAGGAACATCTGAAGGATAAAGGGATAATTAATATTTATTGTTATGATCACAAAAAATTGCCTCCGAAGCATTGGCATGATTGCGCTGTTTATTGGTTTAATTGTAAACTTTTCTGCAATCCAAGCCCAGCAAATGAAACTTTTTAATCCGAACACCCAAACTCTCGTGGTGGATTTAACTGAGATTTCAGAATTACCTTTAAGATCAGAGGTTTATGATGTTCTAAAATCTTGTAATCAAATTGAAATTCAGGATTTTGACAACGCAACAAAAGTTGTTTTAGCGAGTAATTCGTTCTCAAAGAGTGAGTTGCAGCAATATTATGAAGCAGCTGTTCAAAACGTTGTAAAAAGAAATGAACATGTTTCGGCGGAAGTTCGGAAATCTTATATGGCTAAATTTATCGAGAAATATGGATTTGAGACAACAGATCATTTAATGCGATCCGTAACTTCTACAGAGAATGACTCTTGTTTAAATTCATTACCTTTTTGTACAGATCTAATTTACAATTTTCCGGCCGGTGTTGGCAACGGTAACGGTGAAAATGGACCGGCATATGGCTGTCTCGGCTCAACACCAAATCCAGCATGGTATCATATGAAAATTGCAATTGCGGGTACTTTAACAATAAAAATGTTTAGTGTGCCTTCACGCGATATCGATTTTATTTTATGGGGACCGTTTGATGACCCTGCCAGTCCTTGTGTGGCCGGGTTAACTGCAAATAAGATTATAGACTGTAGCTATTCAACGGCATCTATCGAATATTGTGATATCTCAAATGGTGTCTTGGGAAAATACTATATCTTATTGATTACCAACTTCTCAAATCAACCTTGTAATATTACCTTCCAGAAAACTGGCGGAACAGGAGCCACAGATTGTACTATCGTTCCTCCACCAATTGGAAGCAATAGTCCGGTTTGCTATGGTGATGATATTCATTTAACGGCTGATGATTTCCCCGGTGCAACCTATGCCTGGACAGGTCCAAATGGTTGGAGTTCAAGCCAGCAAAATCCTACAATACCAAATGCAGACATGAATGATGCTGGTACTTATTCACTGGTAATAACAGTTGGTGGCAGTTCAAGTGATCCAATTACATTAAATGTTCAGGTCAATGCAAATCCTGTTCCTGTATTTACCGGAGAAAATGTTTGTTTTGGAGAGGTCACCCATTTTACAAATACTTCTTACACTCAACCTACTGGGTATCCGATTACTAGTCGATTATGGAATTTTGGAGATGGTACTCAGTCTTCTGCTGAAAATCCAACACATACTTATTTAACAGCAGGAAATTTTACGGTTACGCTTACTTGTTATACTGGATTATTCAACTGCGTAACAGCCGTTTCACACTTAGTTTCGGTTAATGCAAATCCAGTTCCTGAATTTACAGCTCCAGCGGTTTGTTTTGGCGATCCAACGGTTTTCACAAATCAATCAAGTACAAATCCTCCAGGCAATATCATTACAAGCCGATTGTGGGATTTTGGAGATGGGACTACTTCAACTGATGTAAATCCTACACACACCTATGCGAATCCTGGAACGTATGAGGTTGAGTTAAAATGTTACACAGGGGTACAAAGCTGCCCAGACTCAGTTACACATAGTGTTTCCTTGAATCCTATTCCTGTTCCTGCTTTCAGTGCTGAAAATGTATGTTTTGGCAGCCCAACTGAATTTGTAAATGAATCAACTACCAATCCTCCCGGCGAAACTATAACTGGTTATTTATGGGATTTTGGTGATGGACAAACTTCTACACTTGAAAGTCCTTCGCATAGTTTTGGTGTCCCGGGTACTTACAATGTGAGTTTGACCTGTTACACTGGTGATCATAATTGTGAACAAATGATTGCACATAATTCACAAGTATCTGAATATGCTGACGTTAATGCTGGCATAGATATTGACAATACTTTTGGTTGGAGTACAACCTTAGATGGTACTATCGGTGGCGGTTCAGGAAACTTGCAATTTGTATGGTCGCCTGCCGATAAATTGGTAAATCCAAATGTACTTAATCCGACAACAATAAGTTTAACAACTTCAACAGAATTCACATTAACTGTTACCGATATGGTTTCAGGTTGTATTTCGACTGATAAAATGTGGGTCAATATTATAGGAGGACCATTAACCGTTAACGCAAGCGCCACGCCAGACAATATTTGCAAAGGCGAATCGACGGTTTTATTCGCTTATACATCAGGTGGTGCTGGTAATTTCACATACTCATGGACGTCAAATCCTGTTGGCTTTACATCTGATATCAGTCAGCCTACAGTTTCACCAATACAAAACACAACTTATAGTGTTTCAGTTTTTGATGGCCAAAATACGATCAATGATGATATATTTGTAACCGTCAGACCAACTCCGATTGCATTAGCTGGTGGTGATCAAACAATCAATGTTGGAACATTTACGAATTTAAGTGGATCTACTGTTGCAGGTTCTGGAAGTGAAACATACTTATGGAGTCCTGCCGACTCGTTGGCAAACCCGGCAACTGGACAATTTGAGCATGGCCCTCAAACAAAAATATTGACAGATACGATTAACCAGACAACTTTCACGCTTATTATTAATGATGATAACGGTTGTGTAAGTGAGCCTGACGAAGTTATTATAACGGTTGGAGGTGAAGGCCTGGCCGTTTTCGCAACTACTGAAAATGAGGTGCTTTGTAACGGAGAATCAACTACAATTACAGCAACTGTTGCTGGCGGTAATCCAAATTATACTTACTCATGGAGTTCAGAACCGTATGGTTTCAATTCATCACAAAGCAGTAATAGCGTTTCACCTCACGAAACAACAACCTATTCAGTAAGCGTATTTGATGGATTTACAACGGTAAGTTCTTCGGTTCAAGTTGCAGTAAATCCTTTACCAACTGTCATTTTACCAAATCCAAGTTATAACGACACAGTCACATTGGTAAAAGTTTGTGTACGTGATACAATTGAAATGGATGCTGGTGCAAATATGAATTATTTGTGGAATAATGGCTCTGTTAACAGGAAATTGACTGCGCTAACTAACGGGTTATTTATTGATATTCAAACATATAGCGTATTGGTTACAAATCCAGCAACCGGTTGTCAGCAATCAGATGCAATTACGATATTCTTCGATTTCACGGTATGTGGATTAGGAATGGATGATAAAACAGATATTTCAAACAATTTTGTTTTACGGCCCAATCCAACAAAAGGAATATTTAAAGTCGAAATTGACAATTTACCACAAGATGGAATTTTGGGAATTGCCAATGCAAATGGAGTAATTATTGAAGAAAGAGCAATATCACTTCAAGGAAAAAATAAAATTATTGAGTCATTTGATCTGTCCGCATACCCTGATGGCGTTTATTTGATTTGGGTTTCAACTCAGGGTTATAAAGCTGTTAAACAGATTATTAAAAATTAAATGACGCTTAATTTAGGTGCAATTGTTATGACATTATTGAAAGACTCCCTACTGTTTTCTCTGAAATCAGGTTTCGTTATTTTTCTTGTTTTTTTAGGAACAAATTCTATCGCACAACAGCCTACAGCCTGCGATTATGTGCGGCCTCATGAAGCTGATAACTGGACCTTTGGTCAAAATGCTTTACTCGACTTTTTTCAGAATAACCCTGAATCGAAAAGATTGGGTACTGGCTCGATTGAATTAGCCTATGGATGTGCCTCGATCAGCGATACGGATGGAAATCTTTTGTTTTTTACAGATGGTATCAAACTATATTCAAGTGGATATTATCTGATGGATAATACTGATGATCTGACAGGTATAAGTTCTTCACAGTCCTCAATTTTTGTACCTGTACCAGGGAATCCGGATAAATATTATCTTTTTACTGTTCAAATGTACCTGCCGATTGTGGGTTATGATAAGGGCGTAAATTATTCTATTATTGAAAAGATAGATGGTCTTTGGAAAATCACAACCAAAAATGAATTCCTTTTCCAGCCAAATGCTCAAAAAATTACTGCAGTTAAAAAAAGTAATCAGAAAGATTTTTGGGTTGTAATACATGGATATGACGAAATCGAAGGTAAAAAGTTCATCGTGTATGAGATAACAGAAACTGGCCTTAATCTGACTCCGGTACATGAAACAAGCATAGGTTATTTACAACAGGATCAGTCATTTACTGATATAAATAATAATTCAGGCTATATGAAGTTTTCTCCTGATGGAAGTAAAATAGCATTGGCTGTACCTTATGATGGAATAGTCGAAGTGTTCGATTTCAATAATGAATCAGGTGATATTACAGGTGTAATTTCAAGTCAGGGAACAGCACTTTTTGAATCACCTTATGGCATAGAGTTTTCCCCTGATAATACAAAACTTTATGTAAGTACTTCTCCAACAATTTCTCAGCCTTCTACAAGTAGCATTTTTCAGTTTGAAATAGGTGCAAATATGTTTACCAATTTTACAACTTTATATGTTGCACCTGATAAAAATTTCTTCTGCGGCGCTATGCAGTTGGGCGTTGATGGAAAAATATACATTTCTAATTATGGAACCAGCAATACATCGGTTTCTAACCTGAGTGTAGTAGAAAACCCGAACAGAGTCGGGTTGGAGTGTAATTTGGTGATGAATGGACTTGCACTTATTTCAGGGACTGGTAGTCTTACTGGTCTCCCAAATATTGTTACAAGCTTCCTCGATATTCCCCACTTAACAGCTACTAATTTGTGTGCTACTGAAATAACCTATTTCAATCTGAGGAACGAAACAAACGTTGGAACTCCGGATTGGGATTTTGGTGATGGCGGGACAGCGAGTGGAGTACAAAGTCAATATATATTTGATAATCCTGGAAAATTTACAGTAAATGTTACTGAAACTTACAATGGAGTTAATTATCCTTATTCTCGTGATATCACAATTTATCCATTGCCTTCAGTTAATCTTGGAGAAAATATTATTTATATCCTTCCAAATACTTCTGTAACACTTGATGCAGGCGAGTTTGATTATTATCTGTGGGAACCTGGTGGAAGCACGGATCGTTATCTCGATGTAAGTGATGAGGGAATCTATATTGCAACAGTTACGGATACAAACTGTTGTGTTAATTCGGATACTGTCGAAATTAAATTTGCAAAGATTTATTTTCCAAATGCTTTTCGACCAACGAGTTCCATTGTTGAAAATCAAACTTTTAAAGCTTTTGGGGCAACTTCTGCACTGTTAAATTTCGATTTGAAAGTATTTAACCGTTGGGGTCAGCTCGTATTTAATTCAAACGATCCTGATAAAGGTTGGGATGGTACATTCAGTGGTGGCGATGCTCCAAACGGCGTTTATGCCTGGGTGCTAAATTTCAATAGTACCGAAAGCCGGTATCAGGCAGCCCAATCCATCAAACAAAGTGGAACTGTTACCCTTTTGAGGTAAAATAAACAGCATTTTTCCATATTTTTGCTTTTGGCTTTTGTGAGCCAATAACGAATTTGCCAAACTTTATGTCAGATAATTCTAATTATTCCCGTTTAATAGCTACTGAGCTACATCTCAATAATGATCATGTAATCAATGTTTTAGCTTTATTTTCGGAAGGCGCAACCGTTCCGTTTATCGCCAGATACCGTAAGGAAATGACGGGCACGATGAACGAAGAAGTGATCGTGGCTGTCCAAAAACGATTTCAACAATTGGTTGCACTCGATAAACGCCGTGAAGCCATCATCGAATCAATCAACGAGCAGGAAAAGATGACTCCTGATCTATTGAAATCCATCAACAGTGCTGCAAATATGCAGGATCTGGAAGATATTTATCTGCCATATAAGCCGAAACGGCGCACCAAAGCTACTATTGCCAAAGAGAAAGGATTGGAACCTCTTGCCAGCCTGATTTTGAACCAAAC
>CANNKD010000008.1 GCA_947505205.1 Bacteroidota bacterium
CCACCAACAAAAAAATGTTTGGAGTGAGATTGGCTTCTGGCGGCAGTTTATGCAATTTACAATGCTGGTTGATAACGAGCCTTTTACAATAGAAATACTTGAATATGAGCATAATTCGATGAAGTTAATTATTGGAGGAGAGCCATTTTCAATACGTTTACACAGCTTCGATACTAACACAATCATCTGCGAAACTGAGGTTTCCATGTTTAAAGCATTTGTGTCGGTCAATAGCGAAGGATTAAGCCTGATAACGATTTCAGGAGAACATTTTAACATTATTCGCAAAGATCAACTAAACGATTCCATTGATTATTCAATCGCCGATGCAACTGAAGATACAGGAAATTTATTTTCACCCATGCCCGGAAAAATCATTAAAATCAATGTAGCCGAAGGAGACAAGGTGAAACGTGGAACCATTTTATTGGTTGTCGAAGCCATGAAAATGGAGAATAATATCGTGGCATCACAGCAAGCCATCGTTGAAAAAGTAAATGTTAAAGTAGGTGAAATGGTGAATGTGAAAACGCAATTGATTCATTTAAAAGAATTGGAAGCGCGAAGTTAGAAGCACGAAGTGTTCTGGGTACAAACCTTACAAAAAAACGTATTTATATAACTGAACAAAATAAATAGACTATGAATTTCGATTTAACAGAAGAGCACAAAATGATTCGTGAGACCGTACGCGAGTTCGCAGAACGCGAGATAAAACCCGTTGCACAGGAACTCGACGAAAAGGCCGAATTTTCATATCCACTCACCAAACGCATGGGCGAACTTGGTTTGTTTGGCATGTATTTGCCCGAAAAATATGGTGGACAAGGCTCCGACATACTTTCCTATATCATAGCCGTGGAGGAAATTGCACGTATTGACGGTTCGCAAGCAGCAACCCTCGCAGCACATAACTCATTGGGAATAGGACCATTATACTATTTTGGATCGGAAGAACAAAAGAAAAAATATCTTCCACAACTTTGCACCGGTGAAGCCTTGTGGAGTTTCGGATTGACCGAACCCGGCGCCGGCTCAGATTCACGTGCATCAAAAACGACTATCGAACTCATTGATGATGAATGGGTTATCAACGGTTCAAAAATTTTTATCACCAATGGCGCTTCAGATATCAATATTGGCAGCACGGTGCAGGCTGTTCAGACTATGCCCGACGGAAGCAAACAATTTACAACCGTTATCGTGGACAAGAACATGGCAGGTTTTAAACGTGTTGCCATGCACAATAAAATGATGTGGCGCGCCTCCGACACCGCCGAATTGTTTTTCGACGATTGCCGAGTTCCGAAAGAAAACCTGTTGGGTACGATTGGACAAGGTTCGAAAATTATGCTTGCTACGCTCGATGCGGGCCGACTCTCAATCGCTGCCATGGGATTGGGCTGCGCTCAAGGCGCCTACGAACTGGCATTAAATTATGCCAAGGAACGTAAACAATTTGGACAAGCAATCTCAAAGTTTCAGATTAACGCATTCAAATTGGCCGATATGGCAATGAAAATTGAGCTGGCAAGAAACCTACTTTACAAAGCATGCTGGCTGAAAGATGAAAACAAACCTTATGGTTTAGAAGCTGCCATGTCGAAACTCTATTGTTCCGAAATTGCGAAAGAAGTTGCCGACGAAGCCGTTCAGATACACGGTGGTTATGGTTTAATGAAAGATTATGCCGTGGAACGTTTCTACCGCGACCAACGCCTATTACAGATTGGTGAAGGAACATCAGAAATACAACGATTGGTGATCTCGAGGTATATTGGGTGCTGAAAAAAGTACTTAGAGTGCCTTGAATAATTTAAGTTTAAAAAGTGAACTATTGTTAAAAAAGAGTACTTGGAGTACTTAAAGTGCCTAAAGTACTTAAAGTGTAGAAAAGACTTAGAAGATGAAAACGAAATTATTAAAATCATTACTAATTGCTGTACTATTTTCAATTTCATTGAAAGATACGTTCGCACAGATTAATCTCGAACAAACTTATACAGGTTGGGCGTCGGTGACTAATCTTGCAGTTTCAGGTTACAAGTACAATGTACTCGATGTTAATGCCAAAACTTTGAAACTTTACCATCCGGATCATTCGTTATGGAAAACGATAAACCTTTCTGTTCCAAACGGATACACATTACAATCGAGTGTTTATAATGTATCTGAAAATTTATTTACACTCGATGGCAAGGTGTGTTTTGCCTATTCATATTACACCACTAATCCAAGTTACACATCTGAGTCAAGAGTAATCAACGAAAATGGAACTATTTTGTTGACCATTGCGGGTGCAACGTATGCTTATGCTTACCAGGTTGAAAATGAGGCTAAGTTGCTGGCATATATCACCAATTACACAACCGGTGCAACCACAAGCAAGGTTTACAGTCTTCCGGGAATGCTTGTAACGGGTGTTTCGAGTAACAAGATTGAAACGCCAACCCCTTATCCTAACCCAGCCGATTCCTATATCATCATTCCTTATTCTCAGGAAATGATTGGAAATCAGGGTGAGATATCTGTTTATGATATAAGTGGAAATTGTTTAAAAACGTATCAGATCGATAATACTTTCGATCATCTTCGAATTCCAACCGGGTTTTTCGCCTCGGGGATTTATATTTACAAGATTAGAAATTCAACTTCAGAAACCGGATCAGGAAAATTTGTTGTTAGGTAATATATTATTGATGATCAATACTAAAGTGATCTAAAGGCTGGAACTGAAATCGCACCAATACCAATAATTATAAAGCCATTGTCCAGCGTTCTTTTGTTTGTAGCCGCCTATCGATTCAGCTTTCTTGCAGCTTTGTCAGAAATCAAGCACCAACATTAGCATTCAAACTCGTCTACATTTTTTAAAACCTATATCCAATTAATACCATATAGCGGTATGTTAAACCGGGAGTGGTTGTGGTTCCTGATTTTTTAAATTCTTCACCGTTGATAATGGTAGAATATGCGGGGAATTTATCTTCTAAATAGTTATTAAATATTTCAAATAATTTACCTTCTGTGTTTGGATCAACACTGGAATTCACCTTAACTTTCATGCTATAATAGGCAACCCCAGGACCAAATAATATCATATCAACCGACAGTCTTTTCCAAAAAACAAACTGATATCCCAACTGGAAACCCACGGAATGAATATTAATTTTCATCTGCGATTCTACATTCCCAGTGTACGGTTCGGTATTTACATTAAAATTAATCGTCCTTTTGAAATAATTATATGAATAATATGGACCAAAATAAACACCGCGTGGTGCGCCGTATTTATTCAGTTTTAGCGGATAAAACCTATAATCTATTGAAGTATTGAATCCATTATCAGTATAACCTTTTTCAACGTCTAACTTAATTGAATCAAAATCTATACTTACCAATTTTGGATATGACGCCCTACCGATATTTATTGAAATGGATTGATTTTTTGGTAATATCCTTTCGTAACCCAAAACAATGGCCTTGTCACCAAAAATCATGGGATTGGTGATGCTATATCTTATTGTATTCTTTCGTATTGAATCGGACTGGGCATTGCTTTTAAATGAAAGAATAAAGAAAA
The DNA here is from genome assembly GCA_947505205.1 of Bacteroidota bacterium. GTDB lineage: Bacteria > Bacteroidota > Bacteroidia > Bacteroidales > F082 > CAJBPB01. The sequence continues at coordinate 3,584 of CANNKD010000008.1, forward strand.
TTAACAACAGGCTAATACTTGCCAATTTAATTCCGTTTTGATGATAATCTCTTTTTATTTCCATGACCTTAGTACATTTTCAATTTATGATTCAAATTACCTAATGCACAGCAAAGTTAGATGTATTTCAATGGAGATACGTGGAATACTTTGATAAATATTAAAATTCGCAACTTAGGTTTTGCCTTTGTTTAGATTGAGCAATTTTCGATTAATAGCTCTATTTTTGCAAACAGCAAATCAAAATATGAAAGCTTATTATTTTTCCTTTTTGTTTTTCTTTTTGATGAATATTTTGTTGTATTCTCAAAATGATAGTACTGTTATTCAAGCTATTATTATCGATTCTACTGCAACGATCCAGCAAAGTGACTCTATTCAGCAGCTCGATCTGGTGGATATTTTAAGCAAAATGTTTAAAATTAAGAATGTGGACGAAAAGCGGGAGAAGGGGAAAGTGCGTTTCACGCTTTTCCCAACCTCTTCGGCTGCTTCTGGAGATAAAACTGTTTTTACTTCATTCAACGTAACTTTTTTGGCTGGTGACAAGAAAACCACCAATCTTTCTAACATTTTTTTTATTCCGTATATTGGTTTCGGAAAACAATACGGTTTCATAGTCCAACCAAATATTTGGCTTCGGAATAATAATTGGAACTTTGTAGGAGAACATTTTATCCTTAACTATCCCCAAAATACCTGGGGATTAGGCGGAAACAGTCCGGATGAAAACGAAATACTCATCGATTACGATCATCTGCGTTTTCATCAAAATGCCCTCGTTGGGATATTTCCACACTTCGCTCTTGGTTTAGGATACGCATTCGACAATCATTATAATATTGTTATTGATTCTGCCGATTTGAGTGAAATATCTGCACCACATCTATTTAATACTTCTGATAATAGTTCATTATCCTCCGGGCTGACATTACCAGTTGTTTTAGATACCAGACAAAACTCATTAAATGCCGAGCAAGGAATTTATTGCAGCATAACCTATAGTTTTTACGATCCCATTTTCGGTAGCGATGACCGGTGGCAATCACTCTTTGTTGATGTGAGAAAATATTTTCCGATATCCGGTAAAAAATACAGCATTCTTGCACTACGAAGTTATTACTGGACCATCCTTTCTGGAACTGTGCCTTATCTCGATCTACCTGCCAACCGGTGGGAACCCACAACAGGTTCAGCCTCACGAGGAATCCGCCAAAACCGTTATCGAAGCAATGCAATCCTGTATTACGAATCGGAATATCGTTTTGGAATCAGTAGAAATGGCCTTTTGGGTGGTGTGGTTTTTGCCAGTGTTACGGCTCCTTCTGAGTATGGAACGCAACATTTTATTTATTGGCATCCCGCAGCCGGCGTTGGTGTCAGGTTGAAATTTAACAAATACTCACGCACCAATGTAACGCTTGATTATGGCTTTAGCAAAGGCTTTCAGTCGGTTTATCTCAATATTGGAGAAGCCTTTTAATAAGTGAAAAACTAATAGTGAATAAGGAAAAATGGGAATGCAAATTAGCTTATCAACTATACCATTGGTACTTTAGATAAACCAACTTGCACTTATGATTAAATGTATCATTATCAAATACTTCATAATTTTTTAAGCGAAGTATTTTGATATTTAAACTTACTTCTTCTTGACTTCGCCGATAAATGGAATTTCTTCGCCAATTTCACCTCTGATAATATTTTCAAGATACATTTCGGCCTGAAAAAACTGCGCTGCTCTCACAGGTGTAATAGCTTTTGCCATTTTCTTAAAGGTCTTTTTCTGCAACTTGATGAAATCACTGTTGAAGGCTAACGAAGCATTCACCATTTGGGTTGCTTTATCGTTGGTAAGCCCTTTGTAATTTTTGGCATATTCGAAAAGATTATTGGCTCTGTCCATTCCAATATCTTTGCGGGTAACTTCATATTCATCATAAATTTTCCAGAATGAAGCTGATTCTGCATCTGTAAGCTTCATAAAATCGGTAATCAATTGCTTTTTACCCATTCCATAAATATCTTGAACCAAAGCAACTTCATCAGTTACATTCTGAGCCTGCATTCCAAAGGCAAAAAGAATGCCAATAGCAAAAATTAAGATTTTTTTCATACGTTTTTGAATTTAAAATTTTAAAAAAGGAATTTTGATCTGTTATTGAATTTGCAAAGTTAAACGTATTTCGACCACAGATAAAATACTTATCAATAAGTAAAACTGTAGTACATTTCTTTGACTAATTTTGCCAATAAAATCCTTTGTCAACAAAAGATTTTTGACATATTTTTGTATTCAATTTAATCAGATTCATTAGAACCTAAAATTATCAATTATGAAGTTATTGAAAATGGTAAGCATTGCACTGATCGCTGTTTTGCTTACACAATGTTATCCCGAAGGGCCCACCTACGTGGACGAGGTGGATCTCGTTTTAAGTAGTTACGATCCGGCTTATGATTTTTCGGCAAAGCATACTTTTGCAATGCCTGATAAAATTATTAAGGTTGATGCAGACCTTGTCAACGGTGGCGAACCGGCATTTGTGAAAGATCAGTATGCAAGTGTAATTCTCGGCAGCATCAGGCAGAATATGCTCAATATGGGCTGGGTAGAAGTAGATATTGCAAACCGTCCGGATGTGATGGTTGTTCCTGCTGAGTCAGAATCAACAACATACTACACTTACGGTTGGGGCTATTACGGCTGGTGGTATGGCGGTTATTATCCTCCTGGAGGATGGTATTATCCATATCCTACTTACGACAGCTACACATCTGGCAGCTTGATCGTATCCATGGTAGATCCCAATGACTTGAGTGCCAATGACAAAGTTCGCCTTACATGGACATTTATTGTGAATGGTTTATTACAGGGAAGCACTACGGAACTCAACGCTCGCATGACTAAAGGCATAAATCAGGGATTTGCACAATCACCATATCTTAAAAAGTAAACATCCATGAAAAAGATAATCATTTTATTCAGTTTGCTGGTAAGTTGTGTTATAGTAGCACCCCTTGCTTCAGCCCAAAGTTTTACTTCAGTTCAATACACCATGGGTATCCCATTTGCCGGACTGAAAGATCATGCATCCAATATTAGCGGTCGTGGTTTTACATTCGAATTCCACAAAGAAGTCGCATCTCAGTTGTCGGTTGGGGTAAATCTTGCCTACAGCGTATTCTACGAACACAAAGGTTATGACAGCTATACCTCAGGAAACGCTACTTTAACAGGTAATAAATATTGTTATGATAATGTATTCCCGATGCTGGTGAATGCACATTTTACCTTTGGCGAAGGCATGGTTGTGCCCTATGTTGGATTTGGTGTGGGAACTATTTATGACCTACGGAACACCGATATGGGCTTATACACCTACGAACAGGATATCTGGCAATTCCTTATGTCGCCTGAAGCTGGTTTTATGTTCGATATGGCGAGCGGAACCAGCCTTAAACTAAACGCAAAATACGATTATGGATTCAAAACCAGCGAAGCTGATGCTTATGGAAACCTCAATATCAGCTTAGGTTTTGTATTCAATAGCTGGTAGGCTTTTTTAGTAATCACATTTCTTGAAGCGTGAGACCTTCAAATAATTTATAAATTAGAAAGGCCACCCGATGGGTGGCCTTTCTAATTTATAAATGCTTTTAATTCGAAAATAATTTTAAAGATTATCCTATTTCGCGTTTCTCAATTCGCCATTCGGCCAATTGCTTTAATCTGTTTAAAACATTGGTTGTTACCCTGTTATGAACAGATTCCCAAATCTTATTTACAAATTTCATATTCGATTTGTATTCCTTTCCATAAAAATTAAAGCCAACAACAAACAAGAGTTGCGACTGCTCCTTCTCGCCAGATTCTGCAATGGATGAACGCACATACATCGTAAAAATACCAATCGGATAACCGCCACTGCATTTGTAAAGCAGATAACGCGCATTGTCGAAATCGAAGGCGTCGGGAACTTGTTTTATTTTGATTGAATTCAGGTAAAACAACGGAATAAAACTTAAACCAAAGAAACTTTTCTTGAATCCAAATGGATAATTTCCCCATCCAAATGGTAAAATTCTGATTTCCTCAATGGCTTCATGAATGCGTTCAACCTTTGCAATATGGTTTGGCCAGCAGGTTGAATCTCCGTTCCAATTCATCAATTCATCAAAAACATAGCTTGCCGGAGCATCGATTCCAATTTTATGAATATTCAACACAGAATATTTATTTACCTCAACACCAACACGTTGCAATATTCTTTGATTGTATTCAATCCGCTTTTCATCGTTATTGAATTTCACGAGTGTGGAAATAACCGGCTTATTCCACAGAAAATACCTGAAATCGGAAAACAGCCCCTTACTTTTGTTAGGCGGTTTTAGCGAGGATAAATGGATATTTTTTCCTTCAGGCATGCTTATTTTTTTTGGGAAATTACATTAGTTTTTGATAGAACTGCCACCAACGATCTGGAATTTCATCTTTTTTTGCCAGTTCATAATCATCTTTCGTACATGGCACAAAATAATGCCGGTCAAATTGTTTATTTGGGTCACGGCCATAGGACAAATCAATCCACCATCGATCAGTTATCTTACTTTTCAGAAATATAATTTCCTCATCCTGACCTTCGTTCTTCACGATATAACGGGCAAAATCGAGACTCCCTGAAACCGGCAAATCATTCTTCCGATTCGCTAAACCTTCAACGAAATACCAAATCATTTGGGCCACTAATTGCGAAGTTACCTGCTGTTGGTCGAAGATTGGATTCACCTCATAAAAACCAATTGAACTTAATTTGTCGCTCATCCCGGCATAGCGGGCAATTCGACAGGCTTCGTCGCCCGAAAATCCATTTGGACCGGCGTTACCATTCCCCGGTGCGTCGGAAGCTTTTACAGAGGAAATATCAAAACTTAAAATATCTGCATTTCGCACAATTGGCTCAGCATCAGCGATATTAGACTTTACGATACCCAGTCGATACACATCAAACAGTAGGTTTTTCATCAAATCGACCGATTCATATTCAGTAAAATGGGTTTGATATCCAAGATTGGTGAAATTGAAAAGAAAATTTGGCTGATGCATGATGATTTTACTCAGATACGAGCGCGAATTCAGCGGTTCTTCCTCTTTTCCTAAATCGAAAAGCGGATCCACAGAAACGATATTTACCAATTGGCCAATACTCTCATAAGCCATATAATTGGCATAAGTCAAATCCTGTGAGCCTCCGATGATAATAGGTATAACTTTTTTGCGCACCAATTCACCAACCACCTGACTGACAGCAAAATAAGTGTCTTCAACACTATGCCCTTGCCTTATGTTTCCTAAATCAACAATTTTAACATTCGGCCAGTGATGATACAATTTATACCATTGCTCTCGTACGATATCGGGTGTATGCGCAGAACCCTCATTATTAATGGCTTGCCTGTCTTCACACACACCAAAAATAGCTAATTGAAATTGGCTAATATCAGGAAAATGATCCTTCTGACTATAAATTTCGATCAAATCCGCAACACGTTTTTGACCTGTTTCACGGTATTTATCAATGATTTGCTCGTTCACCGGCTCGAAAAAAAGATTGATTTCCATGTGAGAGATTCTGGTTACTTGTTACTGGTTACTGGTTTCAAATTACGAAATGTCAATTAAAAATATTCATTTACTTCCTCTTTCCTTTAAAAGCCTTTTTTGGTGCATTATCCGGATTGGCTACAATAGCCATACATTCTTCCAGGCTAAGTTTCGCCGGATCGGCTCCTTTCGGAATTTTATAATTCTTTTTCTTGAAAGTGATATAAGGCCCATAACGACCATTAAGTACTTTTAAATCAGGCTCTTGTTGAAATTCCTGAATGGAAGCCTGTTCTTCCTTTTCGCGTTTGGCAAGAATGATTTCGATGGCACGCTCGGCATCTATCGAGGCCGGATCATCCGTTTTTGCCAGGCTGTAAAATTTCGAATCGTGCTTCACATAAGGTCCAAACCGACCAATGGCAACCGCCATTTCCTTGGTTTCATATTCACCCAAGGTTCTTGGGAAACTGAACAATTCAAGCGCGTCTTCCAAAGTCAACGTATCCATGGTTTGGTTTTTATGCAAACCGGCAAACTTTGGTTTTTCTTCAGAATCAGTATCGCCTAACTGAACCATTGGACCGTAACGACCAACTTTCACAAAGAGATTTTTTCCGCTAACAGGGTCAACACCAAGTAGTTTCTCACCACTGAATTTAGCTGAATTTTCGTTTGTGTCTTCAATCTTTTTATGAAACGGTCCGTAAAACTCACCGATCATTTTGTTCCATGCCTGGTTTCCGTCAGCGATTTCATCAAATTCCTTCTCTACATTGGCTGTGAAATTGAAATCGATGATCGATTCGAAATACTGGCACAAGAATTTATTCACCAAAATACCAATATCGGTTGGGAAAAGCTTCGATTTCTCGAATCCAACATTTTCGGCTTCGGTTTTGGAAGTTATTTTATCACTCAGCAAACTCAGCACTTTATATTCGCGGCTTGTGCCCGGACGATCCTCTTTTACAACATATTCACGCTTCTGAATCGTTGAAATTGTTGGTGCGTAGGTTGATGGACGGCCAATTCCCAATTCTTCGAGTTTCTTTACCAAACTGGCTTCAGTATATCTTGCCGGACCACGTGTAAAACGCTGTTGTGCAAGTATTTCACCTACCTTTAATACTTGTCCGTTCTTCACCGGTGGAAGCAGATCAGCACTTTCTTCTGACGAATCATCGTCATTTCCCTCGAGGTAAACTTTCAAAAATCCGTCGAACAAAATCACCTCGCCGGTTGCTATAAATGTATATTTTGATGAAGAAATATCGACTGTAATAGTGGTCTTTTCCAGCTCGGCATCGGCCATTTGTGAAGCCAGTGTGCGTTTCCAGATCAGGTCATATAAACGCTTCTCTTCAGAGGTTCCGCTGATGCTTGAAGCAGCCATTGATGTTGGACGAATGGCTTCGTGTGCTTCTTGAGCTCCTTTGGTTTTGGTGGTATATTTGCGGGTTTTTACATATTCTTTCCCAAAGCTGTTTGTGATTTCATCTTTAGCCAGACTGAGTGCCAGATTTGAAAGATTTACGGAATCGGTACGCATATAAGTGATTTTTCCCGATTCATACAAATGCTGGGCAACACGCATGGTGTTTCCAACAGAATAACCGAGTTTACGACTGGCTTCCTGCTGTAATGTGGAAGTTGTAAAAGGTGCAGCAGGCGATTTTTTCATGGGTTTCTTTTCAACCGCTGAAACTGTATAACCTGCTCCAATACATGATGTTAAAAAATTTTGTGCATCGGCTTCTATGGCAAATCGTTCAGAAAGTTCGGCTTTCAATTTGGCATTTGGCTGGCCATCGACAGAAAAAACAGCGGTTACTCTATAAGCCGAAGTAACTTTAAAATCTTTCACTTCTTCTTCACGTTCCACAATCAGGCGAACAGCAACGGATTGCACACGTCCGGCCGACAAAGCTGGTTTTACTTTTCGCCAGAGAAGCGGTGAAAGCTCATACCCAACCAGACGATCCAAAACCCTGCGTGCCTGTTGTGCAGAAACCAAATTGAGGTCTATTCCACGCGGATTTTCGATCGCATGCGCGATGGCTGTCTTTGTAATCTCATGAAAAACAATACGTTTGGTTTTGTCTTCCTTTAATCCAAGTGCTTTGAACAAATGCCACGAAATGGCTTCTCCCTCGCGGTCCTCGTCAGATGCCAACCAAACCATTTCGGCCTCTTTGGCAAGCTTTTTCAGTTCGGCAACAAGCTTTTTCTTATCGGCCGAAACCTCATATTGGGGTTCAAAACCATGCTCAATGTCAACACTCAGCTGGGTTTTATTCAAATCCATTACGTGGCCGTAGCTCGATTTAACAATATAATCCTTACCTAAAAATCCTTCTATGGTTTTTGCCTTGGCAGGCGACTCAACTATGACCAAATTCTTCGACATCTATATCCTTTTCTTTATATTGTTCAAGTTGTTTGAACAAAATTACGGTTGCAAAATTATAATAATAACACAGATAAACAGAGGCTAATTGTAAAGTACTATTAATAAGGTGTAGAAATGGTCAGAAATGGAATTAAAATTTAGGTCATTTTCCGAACAAATAAGTCTTTTTTTGGTTTACTCGTCAACTCTTCAACGCTATTAAATGGATGCAATAAGGATGGAAAATAGTCGAATTTGAAACGATTAATTACGCTTAAAATACGTCTAAAATACATTTATAATACAGCCTAATAGTATCGTTGGTGATACCTTACGATCAGTCTGGATGAGGAATGGCTTACAACAATAAAACAGCATTATTTTTTCTTTTTCTTCTTTTTGGCCATATATTCGCGTTGTTCTTTTTCGTTATCGCGAATGAGTTTTTTCCAGTTATTATCGGTGTCTTTGGTAAAATCGAGTGTTTCGCGGTACGTGTTTTTATCTATTTCCATAACCACAATATCCTTATCCAGAAATGTCTCTATTTCTGCTAAAATCTCTTTCTCTTCAGAACTGCAAAACGAAAATGCCTGTCCTTTTTTGGTGCCTCGTCCGGTTCTTCCAACACGGTGAACATAGTTTTCGGGAACTTCAGGCAAGTCATAATTTACCACAAAATCAACATTTGGGATATCAATTCCACGAGCACTGATATCAGTAGCAATCAGCAGTTTTAGGGTGCCGTTTTTAAAATCGTTTAAGGTAGCGGTACGCTCGTTTTGCTCCTTGTCGCTATGAATTGTTTCGCTTGTAATCTGAACTCTTTCCATCGCATTTTTAACTCTTTCGGCACGAACTTTTGTACGCACAAAAACAAGGACTTTACTGTCTGGATTTTCATCAATCAATCGTTCAAGAAATGCACGTTTGTCATCCATTTCGATAAAAGCTACAAAATGCTCAATGTTTTTAGCGACTGGATTTTTTGGCGAAATCTGTATGCGAATAGGTTTTATCACCAGCGAATAGGCTAGTTTTTTAATTTTAGGATTGATAGTTGCCGAAAAGAATAAAGTCTGTCGTTTTGCCGGCAAGTGACGCATCAAATCGTTGATATCTTTTATGAATCCGAGATCGAGCATGTGGTCGGCTTCATCGAGAATTAACACTTCAATGCCGTGCAATTTTAAATGACCTTGGCTTACCAAATCGAACAGGCGACCAGGAGTAGCAACCAAAATATCGATACCGTTTTCAAGTGCTGAAATTTGAGGTGCCTGATCAACGCCACCAATTATCCCGATTGTTTTAACACCCGTATTTTTAGCCAGTGCCGTAAAAACTTCGGTTATTTGTTGCGCCAGCTCATGGGTGGGAACCATTACCAAACATTGAATGTAATTGGATCGTTTTGTTTTTTTTGCATTTTGTATTTTGTGAATTACCGGAATGGCAAATGCTGCCGTTTTGCCAGTACCAGTTTGTGCTATTGCCAATACATCTTCGCCTCTTAAAATAGGCGGAATTGCTTTGAACTGAATGTCGGTAGGCCGCCGGAAACCTTGGTTTTCAAGATTTTTTTTAAGCTCTAACGAAATAGAATACTCCTCGAATTTCATGAAAATGGGATTTAAAAATGCAAAGATAGCCTAAAGAATGAGGAATGATAGATTCGATTACGAAGGAAGAACACGCATTTACGATGAGGAAGATTGCGTAATTTGGGCTAAAATACAATCTCGATTTTTATAGCGGCTATTCACCCGAACGTATCAATCCTGGTGATAAGATGCGTACTGTTACCAAAATCAGGAAAGTTACTTTGGGCAGTAATGCTGAAATTGCCTCAATCGATATTAATTCACTTATGACAAAAAATGCTATGATTTACGATATCAAAACTGTTTTGCCAAAAGATAAAATTGATGCACGTCTTTATAACTTCCAGATCAACTTTTTGAAAGTAATAATCCAATCGACCCGTCAAAAACCAAGCTGACGGGTCGTTTTTTTATTTTTCGATTTTTATTTCACATTAATTTGTGAATAACTACCTTCGTATCAGCATTCGAAATATGCGCAAGAAGTTGTATTTTTAACAGTTGAAATAATTTTAATGAAATATTACAAGTTTATATTTTCTCTTATTTTAATCAATTGTCTGATCTTCAATACATTGATTCAGGCGCAATCGCGCACTGGAAGCACGGTTGAACAATTCAGTATTGAAATTATGTTTGCAAATCCGGTTGTCAACCCGAATGTTTACAAAGCCCCACTCAAATACAACAAAGATTTTGCACTTATACTTCAAATGGATGATGAAACGCCTGCCATTAATGACGTTGTGATGCCATACTTCAAGGGTCAACCCCCCAATCCGGGATTGTTTTTTACAGAAGGTGACCCTGCAAGTAATCAGCCATTCAAGGCTGAAGTTTCATTGTATTCATTCGACGAAACCGGAATGGACATTCATAATTATGTTACGGGTTTTTTGCATTGGGACAATATTATCAATTTGTGGGCAGGTGAATTTGGGATGGTCAGCCGTGGACTTTCCAGTCCTCCCGGCACTGATAATGCTGTTGAGGTGCAACGAAATGCAAGTTATATAAAGCGAAAAACAAAAAGTGGAACCATTCCGGATGGTTACGATTTGAATGTTTTTGCCATCCCGCCTAATGGTTCATCTCAACTTGCTGAAGCAAAGGCACACAATCTGGCTGTTTTTAGCAGCACCGGAGCAACTAATCCGGTAAAAGTTGAAACACTTCCTGCTATTTCAGGTATTGAACTCAAGCGTAATTTGATTACAAATAATCTATTTAATGACGTTCAAAACGTTGCAAATCAATGCAATGCATCAAACCACTACATAGCGACTTATTATAACCATGGCTTTGGGAATGGTGAAATCAGTTTCGATGAGTTTAAATTGCAAATGGATCAAATTGCTGCTACTTATGGAAAAGCCGGCTCTGACAAGATTTGGTCAGGTTCGTCAACTGAAATATTTGAATATCTGAGAATTAAAGAATTAGTAACGGTAACACAATCAATTACTGACAATGTATTGACACTTACTTTTACCGGAAATAATATTCCGGATAATTTCCGGTATTATGCTTCGAGCATAGTTGTTTTAGGAGAATCGAATATCGTGGAAATGACAGTTACGCAGCCTGATGGGTTATCAACCTACCATTTTTCAGGAAAAAATGCGCTGATAAACATGAAATGGAATGGTTATGTTCCTCAGGATGCCGTTTCGCAGGCAGAAAATCTGGTTACTTTGACAGAAACAGAAACCACACAAGTGAATGGAATTGTGGCTATGGATTATGTACAAATGCTTCCTGATGGTGATACTAAATGGGCACTTCGCGATCGTTTATGTGCCTTGGAGACAATCGTTTACGAACCAAATTTTTGTCCATTAGGCGAATTTTTAGGCCCAGACGTTACACTATGTTTCGGTCAAACTATCGATTTTCAATTACCAAGTGCGGCCGGATATTTATGGAGTACCGGCGAAACAACGCAAAACATTACATATACAGCTATGGCAACTGAAAAGGTTTGGGCACGTTTAACACAAGGTGATGGATCAACTTTGGCCGACACCGTGCTAATAACCGTGAATCCATTGCCCAATCTATTGATCAATCCCGATACCATTGCCATATTTCCAGGTGACGAAATCATTTTAAGAGCCTCGGGTGCAGCAACTTATCTATGGTCGGATAACAGCACTGCAGATTCACTTATTGTTTCACCATCAACAACCACAGATTTTACCGTTACCGGTACTTCAGCATTAGGCTGCTCAACAGATGCAACTTCACATATTGTAATAGCTTTTTTGGGTGATGATATATCACTTTGCTTCAATGAATCCATCGTACTCTCCGCACCAATCGCCGAAAGTTATTCATGGAGTACCGGTGAAATCACGCAAAACATTAACTATGTGGCAGTCCAAAATGACACTGTTTGGGCTCAGCTCACATTTGGTAATGGTTCAACAGAGACCGATACACTCCTTATAACTGTGAATCCATTGCCTGAAATAACCATTAACCCTGATACGCTTACAGTGAATCCGGGTGATGAAGTCATTTTACATGCCTTGGGAGGTGTTTCCTATCTTTGGTCGAATGACAGTATTAGCGATACAATTGCTGTATATCCGATGATTACAACGGATTATTTCGTTACCGGAACATCGGCTCTGGGCTGCAAAAACACAGCAAACGCTCACATCATTGTCGAATATATTACGGATATAAATTTCACTTTCGACACAGTTTGCTTTGGCGACACCACACATCTTATATCACAAGTGACTTCGAACGATCCGGTTCTTATTTCGGAGTGGGATATGAACGGAGACGGCCTCTTCGTGGATGAAGTTGTTGGTGATACTGTAAAAATAGTTTTCGCAACAGCAGATGAACATTTGGTTGGACTGCGGATTAAAACACTCAGCGGAGCCATTCATATCATATATAATAAGGTCCCTGTTGCCGATTTCCCAATTCCTTCATTCATTTATGCTGGAACCTGCGAGGGACAAACAGTATTTTATTGGGATAAATCTACCGTACAAGTCGGGAAAGTTAACAATTGGACATGGGATTTTGGAGATGGCAGTTCTTCGAATGAGCAAAATCCGAATTATTATTATACCACTGCCGAATTATTCAATGTTTCTTTGATCGCCGTTTCAAGTTACGGTTGCCTTGATACCATAACTCAGAGCGTCAATATTATTCCTGCGCCAACCCTTGATCTCAGGACAACTGACGGAACAGCAGTGGCTTCAGAACAAACCGTAGAAATGGTTGCCGGAGGCAGCGTCGATTTCGAAGTGTTGAGTGTTTATGACAGTCTGGAATGGTCGGGAGGAGTGAAAACAGACGTTTTTCATGTGATAAATGCTGGTTATTTCTCCGTTGTGGTTTATGTGAATGCATGTAACAACAGCCGTTTTTTCACAGTTACAGAAACCGGAAATCCCCCAAATCCAACAGTGGGAATAATGAATTTGCTGACTCCAAATGGTGATGGCTTTAACGATGTATGGCAAATTCAGGATCTGGCAGGAATCAGCCCAGCCAAGGTAGCTATTTACACTCGTGCAGGCAATCTGGTTTACAGTTCAAACAATTACGACAACAGTTGGAAAGGATATTACAATGGGAATCCATTACCCGAAGGAAGCTATTTTTATATCATTGAAGGCGTAACAGGATCTGTTTTAAAAGGCACAATCAGCATCGTCAGATAATGGGAAATAAAAAGAACATAATGCTTGCTTTGATTCTCTTTTTTGGAGGAAGCCTGATCAATGCCCAACAATTTCCATTGACTTCTCATTATGTATTTAACGGATATTCGCTCGATCCAGGTTTTGCCGGAATTTTTACGACCGGAGAAGCCACATTTACCTATCGCAAAGACTGGACATCAATCAACGGAAGTCCGACCACTATCCGGGCAAATGGCTTTGGCAAGATTCATCCAAATATGTATCTGGGAGGTGAATTGCTAAACGACAAAGTAGATATTTTTAATCGTTTTAAAGCAAACCTCAATTATACATATCGGCTTCAGTTAGCTGATATTCAATATTTAAACTTCTCTTTTTGGGGAAGTCTGTATCAAAGTTCGATTAATTTGAATGGCGTAAATGCCGATCCCAATGATCCTCTCATCATTGATCAGACAAAACTGAATGGAACCGATCTCAATGCAGGATTCAGTCTGGTTTACAACCGAAATACATTTATTATCGGTTTTGGAATGCCAACACTGTTTCAGACAAAAGATGCCTATTTGAATCAGGCAAGTGGTAAATTTGCCTTCGACCAGGAAATGTTGTTCCATATTTCGAATAGATTTAAGTTAAACCCCGATTGGCAACTACAACCATTCCTGATGTGGAGCCGAACCAATAATTCTCCATCCGTTATCGATATTTCCGCTACCTTATTTTATCTCGAAAAATACTGGTGTACAATGCTTTATCGTAACAGTAAACTGTTGGCACTGGGTATTGGCGGCGAGTTATATCGTGGACTTTCAATGGCTTATAGTTATGAGATTGGTATGGGTGGTATCAATAGTAAATCGGGTGGTTCGCATGAAGTGAGCATTGGTTTCCGGTTTGGCGCAAAAGAGAAGCAAAAATATGTGCCAAGAATCAAAGGTAAATCTACCGGACATTCAGGAGATAGATTTCCACAACCTACAGAATATGATATTAGGAGGGCTGAATAATGAAAATTGCACGATATAATATATTTCTCGCACTTTCAATTACTGTCCTGATCCTTTTTGGACAATGGACGAATAGCTATGCGCAATCGCCTCCGGGCGATCCTGGCGTGACCTGGATTATGGTAACCTTCAATCAGGCACCGACAGTATATAGTGTTGTTGAAACGCCGCTAAGATATAATAAGACTTTTGCAGTCAGTTTTCATAACGATGATGGTATAGGTGACATATATACGGAAGGATTTCCCTTCTTTACAGGAATTCAGGTTGGCAACACAAACTATCCGGGTTTGTTTTATACCGATGGTTGTGGCAATGACATCTCCTTCAAATTAAGCTCGAACTTATTCTCTTTTAGTGGTGAAAACGGTCCTGACATGCACAATCCGGGCAATGGATATGGTGCTGTAAGCTGGCCTCAACTTGATATCATGTATAACAATGACTGTGCGATATACAACCATGGTATTTCGAGTGATGCAGGTTCAGATCCCGCATTTATCAATTATTCTATCAGAAGAAATGAGAGTTATATCCGTCGTAAACTTTATGAAACCACACCAGGCGGTGTACAAACCAAAATCTTTGTGAATCCGAATGGAAATATTGCTTATTCGCCTATTGCTTTTGGCCTTGGATATTTTAGCGCACTTAATCAATATTCTCAGGGTGTTCTTGGTCAAAACGGTGGTGATGTGAATGCCTATACAAATTGGTTAACCCCTGTTGATTTATATCGTTTGTTAGCTGAATCAACAAATGTGATGCAATTAGCTGATTATATGAATGCTAACAGTATAAATGGTGCTAATTACTGGAGCACAATTTTCACCCATTCGCTTGTAACCAACTATCCGTTAACCGATTTTCATACCGATTGGAATTATATTGCAAACACTTATGGCAGAGATGGATTGGATAATGTTTGGGTTGCTTCCGAAGAAGAAATCATTAGTTATCTGCGTGTGAAAGAGGCAACAACCGTCACGTATGGCCTTGCCGGAAATACTTTATTGATTACCCTTAACGGTTCAATCCCATCCGATATGCGATTTTATCCTTTGAGTTTATTGGTGAATGCAAATACTACAATCACAAATATCTCCTTCTCTGGTGGCACGAACACGTTTAACGGTATTGGTCAAACATCCTCACTCATCAACCTTGAATGGGATGGCCGTTTTATTCCTGATGCAGCGACACTTGCAGATAGCATTGTCACTATTGCCGAACAAACCCAGACGCAGTACGACTGCTGGATCGCCATGGATTATGTGTATATGGTTAGTCCGGGGCAGGAGCATAATGCCTTGCGTGACAGATTATGCGCAATTAATGGAGTTACATACGATCCTGGTTTCTGCGAAACCTGCGATTTCAGTCTTGGAAGCGACACGACCATTTGCCAGAATAATTGCGTTCTTTTATCAGCTCCAGTTGCCACAGGAAATACCTATCTCTGGAGCAACGACAGCACCACACAAAATATAACAGTTTGCCCGGCAGATACAACAACTTATTGGGTTGAATTAACAACCATTGGAGGTTGTATCGCTTCCGATACAATTGTGATTAATGTATTGCCGGCTCCAATTGTAAATATTGGTCCTGATCAATCAATCTGTATAAATGAAGTTGCCATATTCGACAGTCCACAGGATCCAACCTACACCTATGTTTGGTCTGCAAATCATGTTCAACTTGAAGAAACAACTTCACATTTATCCTATACTGTGGTAGATACGGCATTAATCCGGCTCGATGTACATGTTCCGAATGGTTGCATCGTTTCCGATTCGGCCATGGTTAACGCATTGCCGATACCGGTTGTTGATTTGGGAGCCGACCGTCTTGTCTGTATTGGTTCTTCAGCCAGCCTGTCTGGTCCGGTTGACCCAACCTATAGCTATGTATGGTTTGCTAACGATGTACAAATCACAGGAGAAACGACTGCACAATTGGTAATCATTATCACCGACACAACGTTGATCCGGCTTGAAGTTACTACACAGTATGGCTGCATGGCCAGCGACACGGCACGGGTTTTTGCTTTAGAACTTCCCATTATCACTGTAACTCCTGAGTCTGCAACTTTGTGTTTTGGCGAGTCCATTGACTTGCTATTTGTAACTGAGAATGCAACCAGTTTCCATTGGTTTGATAACACTATACTTCCAAACCTGACCTACACTCCTCCAACACCTGATAGCATTTATTCTTGTTGGGCGATTGCGACTAACGGTTTCGGTTGTACAAAAACGGATACCGCCATTGTTAATGTGTGGGATAATCCTTCATTCCAGCTATCTGTGATAGAAGGCAGTGATACATTATGCAAAAACGATTCATTGACATTAGAGGTTGTTTTTCAAAATACCGTCCCTATTCAATCTCTGATTTGGAATGATACTTTAACGATTACCAATCCAACAGGAAATACACATTCACAAAAGATAAAACCCACACAAAGTGGCTGGTTTACAATTCAAATTATAAGCACACACAATTGTATTGATACAGATAGTATTTTCATTGATGTCGTGCCTTTGCCTGAGATGACGATCACTCCTGACGTTGAAATTTGTGTGGGCGAAACAGTTACATTAGTTGCGACCGGCGGCGAAAGTTGCGCATGGTATGTCGGTACAGGGTTGATTTCCAATACCTACACACTAGATGTCAGTCCAGACACTACAACCACTTATAGAGCTGAAATTACCGGAAATAATCCGATTGCCTGTGTTTCGAAAGACAGTGTTGTCGTCACTGTTCATCCTAAGCCAACTGTGGTTATCACAAGCACTGCTGATTCGACAATCTGCGTCGGTTCTACCATCGATTTAACTGCAAGCGGTGCAATAAATTATACATGGTCAAACGATCAAACAGGTAATACGATTCATGTTTCTCCGTCTGACACAACGATTTTTACAGTGATTGGCTCAATAGATTTTGGATGTACGGATACCGCTTCTATCACAATAAATACATTCGCAAAAACAATTGTTTCATTCACTGGACTCCTTCCTGTTTATTGTCTGAACGATGCGCCATCGCAATTGGTTGGCACTCCTGAAGGCGGTCATTTTTCAGGAGCCGGAATGGTGGCGGGCCGTTTTAATCCTTCACTCGCACTCGAAGGAATGCACACAATAGCTTACGCTTTTACAGATGCAAATAATTGTATATCAATTGATTCGATGCAAACATTGGTTATTGGAGGCCTTACTCAAATTGATTTGGGTCCGGATAGTACGATCTGCCCGAATGACTTTGTGTTCTTGGATGCCGGAACAGGATTTAACAGTTATTTTTGGTCGAATGGAGAAACAAGCCAAACGGTGGTTATTTCAGGAACAGACTATATGGCCGGTACAAGCCGCGAGATTTCAGTTGTCGGCGTTCTTGAAGGATGCACCGCCTCGGGCAAAATGACGATCACCATCCGCAACGATTGTTTTATCGGTATTGGAGACCAGAAAGCAAAATCCGGAATTTCAATTATACCAAATCCTAACGATGGGAATTTCAGCCTGATTGTACCCAATGATATTGAACCTCAAAGAATTATAATATCAACAATCAGCGGTTTGCAGGTTTACGAACATCATTTTGCTTCACCATCCAATGAAGCAGTTTCTATCCATCTTCCAGAAAGATTGAAAGGTATTTTCTTTGTAAACTTACAAACTTCCAATGCTGTATTTACCTCCAAGTTGGTTGTGAGGTAATTTTACGGTTACCGCCCAAAATTAATTTCTATTTTTGCATCCTTAATTATTTCTCCATGACAAAAATCTTAGGTATTGGCAACGCTTTGGTCGATCAATTGACTATTATCGAAAATGATGATCTTCTATTATCATTAGAGCTTCCGAAAGGAAGCATGCAATTGGTAGATGCGGAACGATCGGCAAAAGTAATCGAAGCAACCAAAAATTATCAAAAATCAATGGCATCGGGTGGTTCAGCCGCAAACACCATTTGTGGATTGGGCAAATTGGGAACAAAAACTACCTTTATCGGCCATGTTGGAGAAGATGAAATTGGTGATTTTTTTAATAATGATCTGTTAAAAAGCAGTGTAATTCCACATTTATTCAGAAGTAAAACAGCAAGCGGAATAGCAAACGCTTTCGTAACACCTGATGGTGAACGCACTTTTGCAACCTATTTGGGCGCAGCCGTCGAATTGAGTGCGACACATCTCACTGTTGATTTGTTTAAAGGATATGATATTCTCTATCTGGAAGGTTATCTTGTTTTCAATACACCTCTTTTCCTTAAAGCTATTGAGCTTGGTAAAGAAGCAGGTCTTAAAATCGCCCTCGATTTATCGAGTTACAATGTAGTCGATGCCAACAAAGATATCCTCGATAAGGTAATTGACTCACATATTGATATCGTATTTGCCAATGAAGAAGAAGCCAAATCATTAACTGGTCTCGAACCTTATGAAGCCTTGCTCTATTTGGCCAAAAAATGTGACTATGCCATCGTTAAAATTGGTTCAAAAGGTTCATTTATCGCTCACGATGGAAAAATCACAAGGATTGACATCTTCCCTACAACGGCTATCGACACAACCGGCGCCGGTGATATGTATGCAGCCGGATTTCTTCATGGATTGGTGAATAACTGGACGATTGAGAAATCGGGTAAAACAGGATCACTATTAGCTTCGAGGGTGATTAGCCTGATTGGTGCCAAAATTGACGATAAACAGTGGGATGAAATTTACAAAATTATTGAAGGGCTCTAATTTTGTTTAAGTTGCCACGAATTAATGTAAGACCGCATAATAGTCTGAAGATTTTATGACCATGTTCCAGATTTTAGAATCTTCAATCCCACGTGAATTGGTTAGTGCCAATTTTATATAATAAGATTAGGTTTTATCGTTTATTACTTTCATCGATGGTAACTAATTATTGAATCCTTAGCACAATTTCACGTTATTTAGCTTATCAAACTCCTGTTAATAAGTCTTTTACACCATCTTATTCAACTTCATTATAAATAAGGCATCTGATTTTTTTATACCGCCTAAATTCCTAAATTTGCTCGTTAATTTTTATAATTAGTATAATTAAAGTTAATTTTATATGAAGATATTCCAAACAGATGAGATTAGAAATGTGGCCCTCATTGGCGCTGCGAAATCGGGTAAAACAACCCTTTCAGAAGGGATGTTGTTCGAAGGAAATATGATTAATCGCAAAGGCTCGGTTGACGACAAGAATACAGTGTCCGACTACCGCCAGATTGAGATTGACCGTCATATTTCGGTAAACGCTACCTTAATGCATACCATTTATAACGAAAAGAAAATCAATATCATAGATGCTCCTGGCTTTAGCGATTTCACGGGCGATATTCAATCAAGTGTTTGTGTTGCAGATACTGCCATATTTACCATCAATGGTCAGGCCGGTGTTGAAGCCACTACTGAAAATGCATGGCATCAAACTGAAAAAAGTAATACACCTGTCGTGTTTTTCGTGAATTACCTCGATCATCACAATGCTAATTTCGATGAGGCATTGGGTCAGATGAAAGATTATTTTGGCGATAAAGTTACTGTTGTCCAGTATCCGGTGAACACGGGCGAAGGCTTCGATAGCATCATCGATTTGATGTATATGAAAATGCTGAAGTTTAAACAAGGCGGCGGCGTAGCAGAAGTCTTAGATATTCCCGCTAACGAATTGGAAAAAGCCAAAAAATTGCACAGAAGTCTGATCGAAAATGCTTCAGAAGGTGACGAAGCTTTGATGGAAAAATATTTTGAAAATGATGATTTAAGTCTCGAGGACACCCGATTGGGAATTCGTTTGTGTCTGGCACAACGTGGAATGTTCCCCGTATTGTGCGGCGCAGCCAAACATGGTATTGGAATTTCACGTTTGTTGGAATTCATCATCAAAACATGTCCGACTCCTGAACAATCAATGGGTCGTAAAACAACATCAGGCAAAGAATATACTTACAAAGTAAGTGATGCTCCTGCCCTGTTTATCTTCAAAATTTCAAACGAGCAGCATCTGGGTGAAGTTTCTCAGTTTAAAGTTTATGGCGGAACAATCTTTGAAGGTCAGGATCTTATCAATCCACGCACCGGCAACAAGGAACGTATTTCGCAGCTTTTTGTAGTGAATGGAAAAAACCGTGAAAAGGTGGAAAAGGTTGTTGCCGGAGATATTGCAACCACCATCAAATTGAAAGAAGTCCGCACAAGCGATTCATTATTCGATCCAAAGGCTGCCGATGAACCATTTGAAATGATTCAATATCCAGATCCGATATTCAGTTGTGCTATCAAAGCAGCAAACTCAACCGAAGATGAAAAATTAGGCAGTATTCTGCAGGAAATGCATCGTAACGATCCAACGATTATTGCCGGAATGTCGCGCGAATTGCGTCAGTTAATTCTGCAATGTCAGGGCGAATATCATTTGAACACGATTAAATGGTACTTCGATCATGTTCACAAACTTGAGATTGAAACTTTCTCTCCCAAGGTTCCATATCGCGAAACCATTACCAAGACTGCCAAAGCTGATTACCGTCACAAAAAACAATCAGGCGGATCCGGTCAGTTTGGCGAGGTTCATTTGATGGTTCAACCTTATGTGGAAGGCTACAAAGAACCAACTGATTTCCCTGTTCGTGGCAAAGAAGAACACAAATTGCCATGGGGCGGTGTGCTTATTTTTAATAACTGTATCGTTGGAGGTTCGATTGATGCACGCTTTTTACCTGCTATTTTCAAAGGTGTAATGGAGCGTTTGGAAGAAGGCCCGCTCACCGGATCTTATGCACGTGACATCATGGTTTATGTGTATGATGGCAAAATGCATCCTGTTGACTCAAACGAGCTGTCGTTTAAGTTAGCCGGCCGTCAGGCATTTATTGCTGCCTTTAAAAATGCCGGACCAAAAATTATGGAACCGATTTATGATCTTTCTGTTAGAATGCCCGAAGATATGATGGGTGGCGTGATGACCGATTTACAAGGGCGGCGTGCAGTAATCATGGGCATGGATTCAGATGGTAAATATCAGATTATCAATGCCAAAGTGCCATTGGCTGAAATGGATAAATATTCAACTTCACTCAGTTCGATCACTTCCGGACGCGGTACATTCAAGATGAAATATGCTGAATATATGCAGGTTCCAACAGAAGTACAGGCAAAATTGCTCAAAGACTACGAAGAAAAAAGCAAGGACAACGAATAGTAACTTCAGTTCCGATAAATACAAAAAGCCTCGCAGTGCGGGGCTTTTTTTTGATGAAAAATCAGACCAACCAAACACAGCTACCACTTCGATAACAGCCAAATGTAATGCCAAAAAAAATGCGAGGCTTTCACCTCGCATTTTGAATATCATAAGCTTTCGTTTCTAATAGAAGGAGATTCTGTTATCAACAACATCACTCGTTTTTTCTATTGCTTTCACAATACCATTATTAGTAACCGACTGTGCGAAAGAAGCTGCCCTCTCAGTTGCCAAAGTGCTATAAGAATCACGATCGGAAGCAACACTAACAGCTTTCAATTGAATAACATACGCGGCTCCTGTTCCGGCGATCGGTCCTATTTGCTGGCCGGCCGAAAGGGCGAATATTTCTCCAATCACTTTACTTTCTTGTCCAAAACCTTGCAATACACGGCTTTCAAAAGCTACGCCATTCACATCCTGAACGGTGGTTTTAAACTGTGAAGCCAAAGCTCCCATATCTGAAATACCCTTCATTTGTTCAACAAGCATTTCGCCTTTTTTGGTATTCAAAACCTGATTTTTGATCATGTCTTTCACATCTTGCCATGGAGCAATACCTTTTTCAGTGCTTTTCTTCAAAACCGCTACAACATAAGCGTTGTCAAGATCAAAAATGGTTGAAACATTTCCAACTTCTGTTTCTTTCTCAAATGCCCAACGAATAACCTGGCGTGGGTTTTCGATTCCGGTGATGCGGCTTGCTGTCGATTTCAGATTTGGAGCAACGCGTTTGGTTAAACCATCTTTTTCAACTGTTTTATCGAATTCAGCTAAGGTTTTCGTTCCGGTGGCAAATTTGCTTGCCTGAGCAAAAACATCCTGAGCCGTTTGTGTACTTGGCGACACCAAACGTGTGATTGTTGCCAATCGAACTTGCTTTACAGGTTCTTTTTTGCCGGTAACCTGAATCACGTGGTATCCAAAATCTGTTTCTACCACGTCCATGCTTCCAATAGCATTGTTAAGTACATATGAATTAAACGGTGCGACCATTTGGCCATTTTTAAACCATCCAAGGTCTCCTTTGTTTTGTTTTGAGCTTGGATCATCCGAGTATTTCATCGCAAACTCTATAAATTTATCAGAACTGCGTTTGATTTGACTGGCTAAACTATCAGCCAGACTTTTTGCAGCATCTTTGCTACGGGTTGCCTGGCTTCGTGATGATCCTTTGTACGAGATTAGGATATGATTTGCTTTCAATGAGTCGGGACGCATGCTGACATCTACCAAACGAACAAGTTTGTAAGAACCATTGTCAAGATAAGGGCCATAAACAAAACCCTTTTCGTTACTAAATATTACATTTTCAATGGCAACAGGAACATCTTTCTGACCTAACCAGGTGCTGTCGTAACGATTATCAGAATTCGCATTCACAAATGAGGCAACATTCGGTGTTTGGGTGAATTCGTTTACCATATTTTTTACATATTCTTCAGCGTCCTGCATGTCTTTTGCTGAAGGTTTGATATCAAATACAACATAATCAATGTCGCGCATAGCTTCACGATCATACGATTTTTTGTTTTTATTGTAGAATACCTGATAATCTTCATCTGTCAATTTCACCAATGAATCGGAAATAGTACTGTATTTTACGCCCACCAGTTTCAAATCTGCCTTATCATTTTTTTCATGATAAATCATTTTGGCTAAAGCTGTAGGTGTGTAATAACTCTTGGCGACCAAGGTCTGGTATTTCGTTCTTAAACGATCATCTTTTATATATCTCTCGAAAGATAGCCACTGATCGCGCTGTGCCTGAGGCATTTCCTCCAATTTCTGCAGATAATTAATCACAACATCGCGATCAAATTTTCCAGTTGCAGGATCAGTGAAATTCTGTAAAACAGCAGAGTGTGGGTTTGGCCCCTGAATCTGATCAAAAAGCTCTTCACTGGTAACCACCATGCCAAGTTCTTCATATTCTTTACCCATCAGGTTTTTTTCAAGAATTTGATTCCAGGTATTATCGCGCGTGCGCATCAAATCTTCCTGCGAAAGTTTATCCGATTGTTTCTGACGTTTCGCGCCTTCAACATTTTCATCAAATAATTTATTGAAATCCTGAATCTTTATTTCTTCTCCATCTACTACCCCAATTTGAACAGGGTTTTTGCGACTCTTTTTTGTAAAGTCACCCAAGATGAAAGCGGCGAGTGCAACACCAATTACAATTACCAATAACCCGGATTGTTTTCTGATTTTTCCAATAACGGCCATAATGTATCTTTCTTTTTAAAATAGGGTGCAAATGTACAAAGGATATTTTAAGTATAAAAATAAAATAAGGAATAAAACTGCATTGGATTCATTATGTTAAAGAATTAAATATCAATATTTTATATGTTGATAACTTCTTTATAAATCACATTGCCCTTTGCCGTGAAGGAATTAGGAAAGAAAAAGCGCTCCAAAAAACTGCAATTATCGATTAATGATGCTTGGGGAATAATCAAAACTTTGGTTACTTATTTGTCCAGCAATTTGATTCTCACTTCCTCGAGTCTGTTTTTCCTGGCTTTCGTAATGATGATTTTATAACGATCATAGATGATTTCTTCACCTAATGCAGGAATACTTTCATGGATATCGAGGATATAACCGGCTAAAGTTTCGTATTCTTCCGACTTGGGTAAATCGAGTTTATAGTTTTCATTCAAATAATCGATCTCCAATCCTGTCGAAAAAACAAATTCAGTGCCTGAAATCTGCTCTTCAATCGTTTCCTCCACATCAAACTCATCATCAATTTCACCAAAGATCTCCTCTATGATATCTTCAATAGTTACAATTCCGGAGGTGCCGCCAAACTCATCGACCACGACAGCAATGCTTTGTCGCGATTGTGTCATGCGAGTGAGTAAAATGTTGGCCGGATAAGTCTCTGGATAATTTTCGATCGACCTTAAAACTTCTCTGATCTCCTGTGGCTTGCGAAACATATCGTAAGAATGTACATATCCGATGATATTATCTATATTATCCTGATAAACAAGTACTTTAGAATGTTTTGTATCTTCAAAACGAGCTAATAACTCTTTTACATTGGCTTCTACTGTTATTGCCTCGATGGCAGTGCGATGCACCATGCATTCGCGCAATTTCACGAACCGAAAGTCGATAGCATTTTGAAACAATTGTATGTCGTGATGTATTTGTTCTTCTGACTCTTCGTTGGGGGCAAATTCTCTTACATATTCATTCAAATCGTGCGAGCTGAAAGCATATCCTTCGGGGTCAATTTCCATCCTGAAAATCTTTTTCAAAATGAGCTCCACGATGAGGATATAAACAATAACGAGTGGATAAATGGCATAATAAATAATCCAGATCGGCACAGCCAATGCATTTAAAATTCCATTGGGATTAAATCGGAAGAGTATTTTAGGTAGAAACTCGCCCACAATTAAAATTAAAATAGTTGAAATAATTGTTTGAATAAAAAGTACGAAAAACTCAGAATTCAGGCTAAGAGGAAGCCATGCTGCAATGCGCGGTTCGAGCATTGAAGCCATCACTGTTCCATAAATTACGAGGGAAATATTTGTGCCTAACAGCAACGATCCAATAAACCTACCCTGATTTTTATAAAAACCATTTAAAAGACGGGCATTAAACTTGTTTTTTTTAAGATCAAGCTCTATTCGCAAGCGGTTTGAAGTGGCATACGCAATCTCAACACCCGAGAAAAAGGCGGAGAAAAGGAGTGTAATAATGATTAATAACCAGTTATTCAATATGTTAAATTAATGTTACCGTTTAATTATCGGGTAAAGATAAGCAGTGTTTTCAAGATTGCTTAATTTGTGATCATTACAATCCTTTTTCATCGAGTTCGATGGTAGCACGCACATTGTGAATGGTGCGCCGATCGAATCCTTCTGTGGCAGTGAGGCTGTCACCGAAAATCACCTTGTCAGGAGAAGTTATTTTCACAAAAGCGCGTGTATAAATAGTTTTCTTTTTCTGATCCCAAAACAACGATTCAGTGTTTAATTTTTCTAATGTTTTGAAGTTCTCAACAACAACAGCATTGCGGGCTACCATCAACTTCGTGTTTTCGTAATTGATGCCATACTCAGCCGTTATTCGCGAGCTTTGCTGGTTCAACGAATCATAGAAAATGGCTTCAAATCCTTCCGGAAATTCGATGTGATTATCCTTTCCCTCGAATCTTTTCATCACAGGAGCTTTCAGTCTGATTTTCACGTTTCCTTCTTCGCTGCGAATGAAAACAATATCTTTTGCACTCTGGCTTTCCAGTGTGTCGGCACGGGTGACTTCTTTCACGACGGTGATGGAGTTTTCACACGAATACATCATGAAAATAAGATAAAAAGTCGCTGCGAACAGGCTTTTATTTATAAAGTTCAATTTATTCATGGATTTATATTTTTGAGTGCTCTGACGATTGTGTTTTCGGTAAACCAACATTCGATTGTATAGTTTGATCCTTCCTTTAAACCTTGATTCACAATCGATTCCTTCGATGGAAATCGTGATGAATAGGTAATTATCAATTGATTGGCCTTATCGAAAAGTGTCGAATCAACAGCAATCGCTTTCCGAAATTTATCTACGGCTACCCAATAAGCCACATTTGATGTAAAATCATCTGTTCCACAATTGGTTGCGGTTTCAGCATATAAATTTCCAATTGTGATATATGGAAACCCATCCGTTGGCTTGAGCTCGATGGCTTTTAATGCCATTTGCCGCGACTTTGGATAATTTTTATTGTAACTGTATATCTCCGACATCATTTTATAGGCACGCTGAACTGTGTCGATATTCGCCGATTTTATCGATTCTTCGAAATATGGAAGTGACTCGGAAAATTGATCGGATTTGTATAGATAATTAGCAATCTGGAAGGCATTTGCTGTGCTTGGTTCGAGTTCATAAATCGAAAAGAGTGCGTTTCGATACATCGAATCTGATTCACAATCAAACTGTTCGAGATTATTGACAACCATTTTTAATAATGCCATTTTCGGGGGTGTCTCCTGTAAGTATTTTCCAAAAATACCCTTTAAACTTGTACAGTCTGCAAATGACTCAAAGGTATCCAGGATATTTTCTTTGAACCTTTCTGCGATTTCAAGGTTACGAAAGTCATGGTTAATAGTATAGTTAAGAATCTGATTATCTGCAATTTTCATAACACTATTATAAACTTCAACAATCGTTAGGCTGTCAACTAAACCAGATCGCGCCATTTTTATTGTCGAACGCAGATAATAAACCAGCACGGTTCCTTCAGATTTATTTTGTTCCAAATCAATCGATTGCCGGAATAAATCATTGGCTTCTTTAAACCGATCGTCGTTGTAGGTAATCAAATCAATGCCCTTTTGTCCCAAAAGCCAAGCTTTTTGTGATTCATTCGTTTTGGCTCGGTTTGGGAAATATTGAATGTATCGATCATAAAGGAGCATCAAAGTGTCGGTATAAGCCTTGCTGAGCTCTGTATCTGGTTCATTTTCAATATGGAACTGCAATATTTTTATTCCGTTGGAATAAACATTCTCATTAACTGACGGACAATACTTTAAAAGCATGTTCCATTGTTCAATCAATGAATCAGAAATAGGAATTGAATATTCGCTGTTTTTCCACAGTTTGAAAGAGAAATCGAATTTATTGTAACCGAAATAACAGGCTGAGTAATCGGGAATGCTGTCGTTGAACCTCAATTCACTTCTGTAACTACCTGCCCAAACAGTTGATGCACAAAGCATAACTGCTAAAAGCATGTACCTAAAGTTCATCATTCAAACTATTTACAATCAGGGGTTAATCGTATTTACGTTTCACAAACCAACGTTCGTAAAGCGAAACACCCACCGTAAAGTTAATGAAATTCTCTTGAATGAGGCCATGTGCGGTTGTTCCCATCTTACCAAATTCCACGCTTAAATCGACTGTTGAAAGTGAACGTGGCAAAGGTAATTCCAGTCCAAGACTAAAGGCAAACTCATGTATTGGGTAACCATTGACTTTTAAATAGGTTTGGTCGTATCTGAAACCTCCGCGGTAAACGACACGTTTCCAATAACCTGAAATGGAAGTGTAATTAGGAGTAAATTCGCCGCCAATAGCCACATTCCAGCTATTTATCAATGAATCATTCTTCCCGAAAGCCGTAAAATCTTTCCATCTCTGGTAATTTGCGTCAATGCCAATCATCCAATTGTTATCCTTGGCAAAGGTTGCTCCCAATCCGAATTTATGTGGCAAAACAATCACACCATCCTCGCTGGGCATATTGATAATGGTATCGAGAATATATTCAATTTGTCCGTCAATACCACCAAACATCGATTTGAGCATGAAATCACGTTTCACATCCAGGTTAATTTTCTGACTATATACCAAACCTAAACTCATAGAATATCTACGATCGATAGACGTTTTGTATAACAATCCATAGTCGAATATGAAGTCATTCGCCTGAATTCTTGTCATCGCCAGCGTATTGGCATACAAGGATGAATCAGGGAAATAGATTAGTGTGCTTGCGGCATTTTTGCCAAAAACGTATGCAACATTTACGCCAAATGACAATTTTTTGTTTATCGCGAAAGAGTTTCCGATAAAAGTTTGGTTCAGACCTCCGCTACCCGTGAAACTCTTGTTATATCTTCCAATTTCAGGATCTTCGTAAGGAATAATAACATTGTATCCAACGAGGCTGTATGGAAGTATTCCGATGGCCGAATGCCACCGTTTCATAACAGGGAATCCCAACGAAAAATAACTGAGTGTTGCGTTTGTCCCAATTTCAGTTTGCGTCGTTGTTTTGTAAGCCACACGACCCATGCTAAAACCGGCATCAAACAGAAATGATAATGAATCGAAAGCGGCATAAGACGCAGGATTCGATGGATTCACGAAACGGTTGCTGCTTACTGCATTCGCAATACCACCCATGCCAAGTAACTTCGAATTAACGCTTTTGGTTTGAAGCTGACCGATTCCAAATCTTGAATATGGTGAACTAATTCCTGTTTGCGCAGAGAGATTCTGAAACGCAAGTAACACGATAACAACGATTAAGATTCTTTTCAACTTATTGTAAATCATTAAATTCCAAGATAGCATTCAAGCCTTCCAATACAAGATTTGAGCTTGCAAAGATGCTACAATTAAACTTTTTATCAAAATATTTATTGTCACCACCACCAAATAATACTGTTAAATCTTTATAATTCTCCGAAAACTCGTCGATAATACCCTTTAATTCAGCTTGTATTCCGTTCATTACACCCGATTGAAGCGAAGCTTTGGTGCTTTTACCAATAAGTGATATCTCTGTATCCGGTTCAACCAGAGGCAGTTTTCCAGTAAAAGCATTCATTGCCCTGAAACGCATTTGCACTCCAGGACTAATCAACCCACCCAAATAGGTTGCGTCAGCACGCAATAAATCGTAAGTAATGCAGGTTCCCATATCGATCACCAGCACATTTTGGTTCGGGAAACGGACAAAAGCAGCCGCTACAGCAGCAATCCGGTCACGACCCAAAGTTTCAGGTGTTTCATAATCAATTGCAAAAGGTAAGCGGGTTTGATGATCAAGTTGAATCACTTTTGGAATAGCTGAAAGCAAGGACAAAAGTCCAACCGGCGTTTCGCGCACCGAGCTGACAATAGCACTTGACAAGGGAAAATATTTTTCGATAAACGCCTTAAAACCAAACAATTCACTGAGTTCAAAACGAATATTGTCAAGCTGATTTGCCTGATCATATACAGCAGCTTTCACAAAAGTATTGCCGATATCGACGCAGAGTTTCATTGGGAAATTTTCAAATATTTTCGACAAATGTACTGATAATCAGCTACAACAGAGAAATAATTAAAAAATGTTTTGAAGTGTAAATAAATGTGCTACTTTTGCACTTCCAAAAATGATGGCATCATAGCTCAGTTGGTAGAGCGTCGGACTGAAAATCCGTGCGTCCCTGGTTCAAGTCCGGGTGATGCCACACCAAAAGCCCTTGCAAAAGGGCTTTTTTCGTTTATTGACCTGAAGTTACAAGCGAATTTTGAAAAGTGGTTAAGACTAAATTGACTTACAATTAATCCCGGTTTTTTTCAACTTTTGAATATCTGGGATGTCATTAAAATTCCGCTGGTTTGCCATAAATGACAATTATGTGGGAAAAAGTCAGAATATTTTGACTTTTACTTAGATATTAATCAAATTTAGCATAAAAAGCACTTCAATTACCATAAACGATGTTTGTAAAAAAATACTATAGTCCATATTCAATAAGGAATTCCAGAAAACATATCGGTTTTGAGAATCAGATAAAATCGATACCCTTTTATGCGGTAACCCAAAGCAGAAAGCAACATTAACCAAACCATTTTTTCTACAATACTTTATCCGCTACGCGGAAATTATCACTGAAAACCATGCTTATTACCGAACATTCCGCGTAGAGGATACAGTATTGTAGATATGAATACCAATGCCCCCATTACCCCGTAGGGGTTAAACAAACATCTCTTTTCGAAGTCATTTTTTATTACCTATTTTAGCTTCAAAAACCTCAATTTAATCTGATAGTCTGTGGCTATATTTTCACTCGTAACAACCGATTGCAATTTTTGAACCCCTTAATTTTTCAAAATTTCCTTTCAGATAGCTTTGTGTGAAGTATCTTTGTGTTGAATTGTAATTTATTAAAATGAAAAGAGCATTAATAGTAACCGGCGGGGGCGATTGTCCCGGATTAAATGCCGTTATTAGAGCAATCGTAAAACGGGCCTCTCAGGAAAAAGATTGGGAAATTTTAGGAAGCATCCAGGCTTTTAATGGCGTTCTTTGGGAGCCAAGTGAAATTAAAGTTTTAACACCGGAAGTCGTCAGAGGTATTCATTATCAGGGTGGTACAATCATAGAAACGACCAATAAAGGCGGCCCGTTTGCCTGGCCTGTTAAAAATAATGATGGAACATATAGTGCCGTTGATCGCTCGGACGAGATGATTCGCAAGATTCAATACATGGGTATCGATGCCGTAATCAGCATTGGCGGCGATGGCTCACAGCGGATTTCCCAATTACTTTTCGAAAAAGGATTGAATATTATAGGTGTTCCAAAAACGATTGATAATGACCTATCTACAACCGATTCTACCTTTGGTTTTCAGACAGCCGTTGAAATTGCAACCGATGCCGTTGATAAACTAGTTACTACTGCAGCGAGTCATAATCGTGTGTTTTTTCTGGAGGTGATGGGCCGTTATGCCGGTTGGATCGCTTTGAATGCCGCGGTTGCTGGTGGTGCAGAAGTATGTTTAATACCTGAATTTCCGTACGATCTGAATATTGTAAAAGAACGCTTAGAAGCCAGATTTCGCCATGGCAGAGGATTTGCAGTTGTTGTAATTTCAGAAGGCGCACGACCGAAAGACGGAACCTTATCAACCGAGCAAAACGATGAAGTCGGATACGAAAACCTCAGGTTAGGCGGTGCCGGCAGAGCTTTGATCAAACGATTGAAAGACACTGGTTTTGAACACGATATGCGCGAAACTGTGCTGGGACATTTGCAACGTGGAGGTGTGCCAATCGCATACGACCGTGTGCTTTCAGCTCAATTTGGTGTGAAAGCATTCGAAATGGCACTCGAGGGCGATTTTGGTAAAATGGTTGCCTATCGCCATCCGCATTTTATCTCCGTTCCACTGGTGGATGCTATTGCCGAACCAAATATCGTTACGATCGATAATGCTCTGGTGAAAACAGCAACCGGTTTAGGAATTTCGTTGGGTATTGATTTGAATAAAGAATAAAAACAATGATGCGGATTCAAGTTATTTCTACCGCAACACATTGTAAATCTGTCGATTTCAAAAACAAAACTGCTGTCATTATTGATGTGCTTCGTGCAAGTTCGGTAATGACAACGGCTTTATACAATGGTGCAAAAGCCATTTTACCTGTAACCTCAGTTGAAGAGGCAAAGATGGTTTTTCTACAATTTAATGAGGATGAAGCACTCCTCTGTGGCGAACGTGACGCTAAACGCATCGATGGCTTCCATTTGGGAAATTCGCCACTGGAATACACACGCGATAAAGTCAGGGATAAAATAATTGTTCTAACCACAAGCAATGGAACAATTGCAATCCATGCCGCCAAAGAAGCTAACGAATTATTGGTTGCTTCGTTTCTAAATATCAGTAGCCTAACTAATTATCTATCTCACAAAACCAAGGATTTGGTCATCGTTTGTTCGGGAACAAATGGCGCTTTTTCGATGGATGACGGGATGTGTGCCGGGATGTTGATTGCATTGCTGTCGAATAATGAAGAAATACATTTCGACGACTTAGGCTTGGTCTTGAAAGCATTTTATGAGGATAATGAATCTGATATTTATGCCGGGTTACGCTATTGCAAGCATCTCAATTATCTGATTGACAATAGTTTTGAAAAAGATGTTGTCCATTGTATGCAAGTTGACACAATGAACATTGTACCTAAACTTTCAGGGAAATTTGTCAAGATCTTCTGATATTTTATCAAGCCTATATTTTCTTTTAATTCTCCAAATTCAGCACTTCCAATCGCTGGTTTGAGTACATTTGTGGCGTATCTTGTAGCATTTACATTACAGCTAAAATATTGATTATGAAAGCAAAATTTGTATGGGTTTCATTGTTGGGAATTCTTTCTCTCGGCCTTATTTTATTTATCTATAAATCTGATAAACAATCAGATAAAAGAACATCTTATGAGCAGTTTCTTTTAAAATCGTATAAAGATTTCCCTGATCCGGATACGAATCTCAAAGAAATCCCGAAGGCAGACCGTCCCGATATGGCTGCGTTACAAAATTATTTTCAAACACTTGATCCTGCGCTGGGTTACGTTCCTTTGAAACGTCAATATGCTGCCTATTTGCAAACGAAAGCGATGGAAACAGCCGATCGAAGCCAGTCCATCTTCTGGGAAGGAACCGGTGCCACCATGGGCGGAAGAACGCGTGCCATGATGTTTGATCCAAACGATAGCCAGCATAAAAAGGTTTGGGTTGCTGGTGTTACAGGTGGAATTTGGTACACCAATGATATCACCGATGTGAACGAAGATTGGGTTCCGGTCAATGATTTTTATCCAAATCTCGCGATTAGTTCGTTGGCTTACGATCCAAACGATCCGATGGTGTTTTATGCCGGAACCGGTGAAGCCCAAACGGCTCGTGTCATTTACCGTGAATCATCGGGTTTGGGAATGGGAATCATGAAAACAATCGATGGCGGCGACAATTGGGAACTGCTTCCGTCAACCGAAGAATTTGCTTATGTTACGGATATTAAAATTCGCAACGAGAACGGAGTTAGTGTAATTTATGCCGGTGTCGTTTCAGGAACTTATCAGGGTGGCGATCACGAAAGTCAGCCAAGCGACGGTTTATACCGTTCGATGGATGGTGGATTGACCTGGGAACAGGTTTTGCCGGTGATTCAGGGCGAAACAACAGCGCGTTATGCTCCGGCTCAAATCGAGATTACTACCAATAATCGGCTTTTTATCGGAACGATGGAAAATCTGGATAAAAAAGGTGGTGCAACGATTTTATGGTCTGATGAAGGTACCGATGGAACCTGGACGGTTTATTCGCATTACAATGAAACCATTTCTGTTGAAAGCTATTACAATATTCCTGCCCGAACAATCATAGCTGCAGCACCATCGAATCCGAATATTTTATATGCCCAGTTTGCTGCCGGATTTAACAATGGATTTACCTATTACCGTGGACGTTATATGGCGAAATCGGTTGATGGCGGCGAAACCTGGACTTCGATCAACATCCCAAATGCCGATTGGTCAACCTTGGCTTGGCACGCTTTTGTGCTGAAAGTTGATCCAACTAATCCTGCAGCTGTTTTCACCGGTGGTCTCGATTTATGGAAAACCACAAACAGCGGACAAAGTTGGGCTCATGTATCCGACTGGTCACTCATGTATTCGGGCGGTGGCGATGCTTATGTACATGCAGATCAGCATAATATCATGTTTCGACCCGAAAATCCAACCCAGGCTATTTTCTCATCTGATGGCGGTGTGTTTCTCTCCGAAAATGCAAATCTTTCTATTCCAACTTTCGTGGAAAGGAATCAAAACTACAATACATTACAGTTTTATTGTGCCGATATCAATCCAAGTATTTTAGATTATCAGTTTGTTGGTGGCTTGCAGGATAATGGAAGTTTGAAATACACAGGCAATCCATTGAGCATCAATGATATGATTAGCGGTGGAGACGGTGCATTTTGCTTCTGGGATCAAAACGAATCGAACATTTACATTACATCGGTTTATTACAATGTGTATTACATCTGGAAAAACAATGCCATGATTGACGCTTTTGATGGTGGCAACGGCACTTTCATTTCACCGGCCGACTATGATTACAAAACCAACACTTTGTATTCCAATGCGACGTCTTTTACAGGCAATTATGGCGGTCAGATGTATGTCATCTCCGGAATTGGCTCTTCGGCAAGTGAGGGAATTATGGATTTAAACATTTTCAGTCTGGTTCCTTTCTCAAATATTAAATATTCGCAACATTCACCAAGTGGGACAACAACC
>CANNKD010000009.1 GCA_947505205.1 Bacteroidota bacterium
GCCATTGGAACGGCTGAAACCCTTATCAATAGTGGATTAGAGGGCAATTCGTTCCATGTTCCAAAAGTGGAACGGTATAAATATTTATTATTACCCCTGTTTTATTTTATTCTGAAATATTCCTTATTAAAGGTATTTTTCAGGGGTAATAGATAACATTTGTTTGCTAAAATGTTTGCTAAAGAAAAAGCCACTTACAAATTTTACTCTGTAAGTGGCTGATTTTCAAGTGAACCCGGAGAGACTCGAACCCCCAACCTTCTGATCCGTAGTCAGATGCACTATCCATTATGCTACGGGTCCATTTTCAGAGTGCAAAGATAGAAAAGTATTTAATTAGACAATAAAATTAATTTGAAAATGTGCTAATTATAACTCTAAGTACTTCCAGTCTGCTGGCGCAGCCTGACAGGTAGGCACTCTTCAAAACACAACCTCTCCTGAACTAACTGTCGTTTCTACCTTGGCTTTTAATATCTCACTCTCCGGAATTGTCATGATATCTTTATCAAGTATCACAAAATCAGCTTGTTTACTTACTTCAATACTGCCTTTCATTTTCTCTTCGAATGCACCTTGGGCAGGCCAAAGCGTGATTGATTTCAAGGCTTCCTCGCGGGATAACGCATTTTCAATCTGAAATCCGCCTACAGGTTCACCTGAAACATCTTTACGAACAACCGCCGCAAAAAAAGTATTGATAGGATGAATACTTTCGATCGGGAAATCTGTTCCGTTCACAATCCATCCATTTTGTGCCATCAATTGCTTTTGGGCATAAGCACTTTTTATTCTCTCCTGGCCAAGTCGTAACCCCGCCCATTTCATATCGGAGGTGCAGTGGGTGCTTTGTACGGAAGGAATAATTGAATATTGTCCAAATAACTCAAAATCAGCAGGATCAATAACCTGAGCGTGTTCAATTCGCCAACGCAAATCGTTTTTACCTTTCAGAAATTTCGCGAAAAGCGATAAAACCATTCTGTTTGCCGAATCGCCAATGGCATGTACATTTACCTGAAAACCAGCCTGATAAGCATTTTCGCAGATTGATTCATAATAATCCTTATCGTACATAATCATGCCTGTTTTCCCCGGTGCATCGCTGTAGGGTTTCAGTAGTTTTGCGCCTCGACTTCCAAGAGCACCGTCAGCATATAATTTTACGGAACGAACAGTCAGCCGATCCCTGATCAATATTCCAGACGGCAAGAATCTGGCAAGCGTTGTTGAATCGGAACTCAACATCACATTCATCTTCATCTTCAACTTATCACTTAATTGAAGTGCATCTATTAAATCGATGATTTCGTAGGATAATCCCGCATCTGTCAAGCTTGTCAGCCCAACGGCAAAGCATCTCTTTTCTGCCTCAAGTAAACCAATAACCTTTTGATCAACAGATAGTTCAGGTATCAATGCTTTTACAATATCCATTGCGTTATCGATCAAAATTCCGCTTGGCTTATTTTGATTATTCAAGATGATTTCACCTCCTGAAACATGATAATTTTTGTCAATTCCGGCTTCATTTAATGCTGTTTTACTTACCAAAGCAGCATGACCGTCTATCCGGATTAAATAAACTTTTTTATTGGGAAATATCTTTTCTAATTCCTCATTATCAGGAAATTGAGCTCCTTCCCAATTGTTCTGATCCCATCCACGACCTAAAATCCAATCAGACGGAAACTGCTCCTGATGCTTCATTAATATTGCCAAAACTTCTTCAAATGAGGCTGAACCTGACAGATCAGCATAGCGTACAATATTTTCTCCAAAACCATAAAAATGACAATGTCCATCATTGAAACCTGGAAAAATTGCTTGCCCTTTGGCATCGATTTGTGAGTCAGCTTCAAATTTACCAAGGATTTCTTTAGTGGTTCCAATAGCCAAAAAACGCCCATCATTGATTGCAAAAGCTTCAGCCTTGCTAAAATTACTATCTACCGTGTAAATGAGCCCATTATACACAATCATATCAACTTTTTGTTTCATCGGATGACAGCTATTTAGGAGCGTAATTGCAAATATAACGAGAGAATAACGGGATTTAATCAGCCTTTTCATATTCTGATAATTGAATTAATATTTCCTCAATTTTAATACAAACATATATTTTTGTTTTGATGGTAAGGTGAAATTTCTGATCTATTATTTCAATCTTCAGTTCACATTGCGAGTCATCGCTTTCAACAAATCCTTTTCTATCCAATGCATTTCGAAGCCAGATTCCATTAATTCCTTCAGCCTTGATGAAAATTTTCTTTTTGCCTGAAAATGTGTGTGAAAACTTTCCTTTTTCCGCATCAAAATGCAGTCCTGCCCGCGTAAAATAGCTTTCTATCAAGCCATCAAGCACCAATTGCTCCGGAATGCCCGTTTGAATCGGTTTTCCTTGCGCGATGAGCCAGAGTCTGTCAGCAGTTTGAAGGACATGATCGAGATCGTGTGAAGAATATAAAATGGTTTTTTGATGTTGTCTGACCAATTTCTGAAGCAGATGCATCAATTCAATTTTACTTGGATAATCGAGAAAAGCAGCCGGTTCATCCATAAAAATAATGGGTGTATCCTGCGATAATGCCTTAGCAATCATTACTTTCTGGCGTTCACCATCACTTAACCGATGAAATAATCGTTCGCTAAAATCAGTCATTCCAACCAATTCAAGACAGCTAAAAATGATTTCTTTGTCCAAAACGCTGAGTGTTGCCCAGAAACCGGTATAGGGATATCTTCCTGTTGCAACCACATCAAAAACACTGATGTGGTTATCAACGATTTTGTCGGTCGTAACTATGCTGATGATTTTCGCTAATTCGCCTGCCTGATAATATTGTAACTCCTTCTGCATCAGGAATATCTTTCCTGAAATAGGTTTCAGATTACCCGAAATTGACCTTAATAAAGTGGTTTTGCCGGCGCCATTCGGACCCACCAGTGCTGTTAGTTCGCCTGCGTTTAATTGCAGATCAAATACAGGAAACAGTCTTTTACTTCCGTCTGTTTTCGACGAATATCCTATTTCAAGTTGGTTGCATTGTATCAGGTTTTTCATATCAGGAAGCACTGAAATTACGGTGTTTGAGGATAAACCAGATCACAATTGGTGCGCCAATGAGCGATGTGATTGAATTGATGGGCAAGCTGCCATCGAAGCCCGGTAAGCGTGCAACGAGATTACAAAACAACGCCAAAACACCGCCCAACATCATCGAAGCCGGAAGCAGAATTTTATGATCAGCCGTTTTGAAAATGGAACGCGCCAAATGTGGTACAGCTAATCCAAGAAATGCCACCGGACCTGTATAAGCGGTTACAATAGCTGTTAAAAATCCAGTAATTAATACGATATATATTGTTGATATTCTGATATTTAATCCAAGGTTTTCAGCATAACGTTCACCCAACAACATCAGGTTCAGCGATTTCATCATGAGCAAAGAAAGAAACAAACCAAAAACGATTGTACCAATAAAAAGTGGCAGCTGCGAATTACCAACATTCGAAAAACTTCCCAATCCCCAGATTGCAAAAGCATAAATATCTTCCTTTTGACTGAAATATTTCACCAATCCCACCAATGCACCGACAACGTAAGCGATCATAATACCAACAATTAACAAGGTGATTGCATTACCTAACCGGCTGCTAATGAATATGATGAGTGATAATACTACCAAAGATCCCAAAAAAGCTGATAAGGTCAAGCCGATATGCCCAAACCAATCTGCTCCGGCAAAAGCTTCACTTCCAATTCTTCCGGTGAAAAACATCAACAAAGCAACCCCAAGACCAGCTCCCGAACTGATACCAAGAATGGATGGATCAACGAGCGGATTGCGAAATAAAGTTTGCATCATCAATCCGGCAACAGCGAGCGCTGCACCTGCAAATAAGGCGGTATAAGTCTGTGGAAGCCTGAAGTTCAAAATGATAAGTGTTTCGGTTTGTGAGGTTCCATTTATGTTTCCAATTAAAACCCTGATTACCTGGTTAAATGGAATAATTACCGAGCCAAAAAAAAGATTCATAAAGAACAGCAAAACCAGAAATCCGGTGATAACACCAAAAATCCATATTTTTCTTACCGGAACCATTTCGTTTTTCATTGAAGCAAATGATAATAAACAGGTTGATAACCAGGAATCAAACCAGGATGAAGTATGGAAATAAGATCACACAACACAACATCAGGTTCAAACTGACTCTTCTCGAAATAAGCTGTTTGGGCAGTATTGCAGAAGATAATTTTCTTTTCTTTGAATGCCTTAAAAGAGGCGTAAATCTCATTCTCAAGGCGTAAATCATCATAGCTATAACCTTTATTTGCAGCCTCAGCGATTCGCCAGAAATCAGCATGATTTGCCTTATTCAATATTGTTTCAATATCCAATGGAAAACTTGCAGTAGATTGATTTTCAGCCCAAATATAATCAGCACCGGCATCTTTGAAAAGACAGGCCATATAACTTTTACCACCCGGAACATACCATTGACCACTGAATTCCTTGTCGGCAAAAATCGTTGGTAGAACAGTTAATTTCTTCGTTAGCTTTGCCAGATTTTCATAAGCAATTGATATTTGAATAAATAGTGCATTCGATTGTTTTTCTTCCTCCAACAACAAACCCATCACTTTGATCCATTCTGCGCGGCCAAGTGGGTGGTTTTCATAATAATCAGGCCAGGCTAATAATGGAACATTTAAACGACTCAAAACATCCGGTATTCCTGAAGGATCGGGTGAATACAAGATGAGATCGGGTTTCATCTGAACGATCAACTCGGTTTTATAACTTCCATTTGCTGCAACATCAATGGTTTCGCCTTTATTGAGTCTGTTTCTGATGGCTTTTGTTTGAATGTATCCTGCCTCAGAAACGCCTTTTAATTCTTCCTGATGATTCAATTTAAGTGCTGCCGCCCATTGGGTTGAAGATAATGTAACGAGTCTTTTCACGGGCGTGAAGATCACGTGTTGCGATTGTAAACTATCCGGTAAGGCGACAGAATCAGGCCAGATGACATAACGATTTAAAATTTCACCTTCTTTCCATGGACTGTAAATTTCTAAAATATGTAGGGATTTTTCATTGATTATACTGAATCCTTTGGCATATAATGGATGTTCATTTCCAGTATCAATTGCATGAACTTCTTGTTTCATAGAATTACCACAACTGCTTATAAAACAGATTAATAAAATATATGATAGGTATGAATATCTCATCTTAAGATTAATAATCAGAATTATCTTCTTCACGTTCGAGCAGCAATATGGCGTGTTGCGGAACAACATAATACTTTTCCTTGTGATACATGATTTCGATGGTGCTTTTTTGTAAGAATATGGCAAGATCCCCTACTCTGGCTTGCAATGGCATATATCGGGAAAGTTCATCAGCGGGCTTTTTCCATGGCTCGACATCATTTTCCAGAGGCATCGGAATTGGATAACCCGGACCACATTTCATCACAAAACCACTTTGAATTTCTTCTTTTTCTTTATAGCCAGGAGGAAGAAATAAACCACTTCCGGTTTTATCCGGACCTGTCTTTG
Organism: Bacteroidota bacterium; assembly: GCA_947505205.1. Lineage (GTDB taxonomy): Bacteria > Bacteroidota > Bacteroidia > Bacteroidales > F082 > CAJBPB01. The sequence continues at coordinate 5,570 of CANNKD010000009.1, forward strand.
GTTTGATGAGAACCCTGTCGCCGACCACAATAAGGCTGTCGAATTGATTTTTTGTTTTATTTATCATGTAATAATCTTAATGCAATTTTACGTAAAAAGTTGAGAATGAACACAAATACTCCTTATTAAATGAAAGCCTTACAGACTTCAAATATACATATTGCCCATGAGCCATCCTGCAAAGTACTGAAAAAATAGGTACATTTGTCAGGAAATTTGAATGAATAATTATTTTAACTAACATAATATCATTGCTTTATAATTTATTTCTGGGAAAAATGAATTTTAAACGCACGCTATTAATATGAGTGATATCATCAAGCTTTTACCGGATGCCGTAGCCAATCAAATTGCTGCAGGTGAAGTGATTCAACGTCCTGCCTCAGCAATTAAAGAATTGCTTGAAAATGCAGTGGATGCTGGAGCAACTCAAATTGATCTCGTGCTGAAAGACTCAGGAAAAGCACTTATTCAGGTAATTGACAATGGCTCAGGCATGTCGGTAACCGATGCAAGAATGAGTTTCGAACGTCATGCCACCTCTAAAATCAGGCAGGCAATCGATTTGTTTTCTATTAAAACAATGGGGTTTCGTGGTGAAGCATTGGCGAGTATTGCTGCCATTGCCCAGGTTGAGCTCAAAACCAAAAGAAAAGAAGATGAAACTGGTACAAGAATTTTAATCGATGGTTCCAGTTTTATCTCGCAGCTGCCGGTTACAACAACAACAGGATCAAATATTTCCGTTAAAAATATCTTTTTTAATGTTCCTGCAAGGCGGAATTTTTTAAAGTCGGACCAGGCAGAATACCGTCATATTCTCGATGAATTTTACCGTGTCAGCCTGATTCATCCGAATATCGTTTTCCATTTCTACCATAATGATAAGGAGGTATTTCATCTTTATTCAGGAAATTTGAAACAACGTATTGTCGCTCTGTTTGGCAACGCTTTTAATGAGCGTTTACTCGCTGTAAATCAGCAAACTGATTCAGTTTCTATTGAAGGATATATCGTAAAAGCTGAATTTTCACGTAAAACACGTGGTGAACAGTATTTCTTTGTCAATAAGCGTTTTATCAAACATCCATATCTGCACCACGCCATCGAAAATGCATTTTTAGAATTGCTTCCCAAAGATAGTTTTCCATCCTATTTCCTAAATATAACGATAGATCCAACGGAGATTGACGTGAATATTCATCCGACAAAAACCGAAGTTAATTTTCAAAACACCAAACTCGTTTACGCTGTAATCCACGCTGCTGTTAGGAAAGCTATCGGACAATATAATCTTTCACCACGCCTCGATTTTGACACAGCAGGAACTGAAGGCATCGATTTTGGCGATATCAGTAGGCAAGGCCGTCCGGTTACTCCTCCTGGCATTTCCGTTGACCATACGTTCAACCCTTTCGGGAATATGGCAGCGGCAGGTTTCACCCAAAATAATACGCCGGCAAACAGCGAAAAAGGAAACTGGAGAATTCTTTATGAAGACCATTTACCTCCTACAATGTCAATTCCGATGCAGCATGATCCTGATGAAAATCCCGCTGCTCCAAATGATAATTTCGTTCATCAGAAAAGAATTCAGCTGCAACAATCTTATATTCTGACAGTTGTAAAATCAGGAATTCTATTAATTGATCAACATCTGGCACATTATCGGGTATTGTATGAAATATATCTAAAGCAATTAGAAAGAAATCAGGCCGGATCGCAGCAGGAATTGTTTCCACATACTTTGCAATTGGGCGCTTCTGATGCTGAATTGTTGGTCGCGCTAACGGATGAATTGGCTATTTTGGGGTTCAGATTTGAAGCGATGAATCAACGCACTTTCGTTATCAATGGCATTCCGGATGGTTTAAAAAGTGATCCTATTCAGTTAATTGAATCTATTTTAGAGAATTATAAACGAAATTTACACGATCTTCAGTTAGATAAGAAAGTGAATCTGGCGCGTGTGATGGCAGTTAATGCCGCCATCAAAACCGGACAGGCTTTGGCTGATCAGGAAATGAGTCATTTGATCGATCAGCTGTTTGCATGTCACACTCCAGAGGTTGCGCCTGACGGACGTAAAATATTTATAATCATATCATTAAACGAGTTATTAACAAAATTCAAATAACGATTTCACAGCAATATGAGTCAATTTCAACCAACAAGTTTTAAGGTTTTGCCCGTTGTGGTAAAAAATCTGCTTATCATAAACGGATTGCTTTTTTTAGCAATGATTTCTTTCGATACGACATTTCATTTCGATCTGGTCAAAATTCTCGGTCTATATTACCCAACATCCGGAAATTTTAGGGTTTGGCAGCTAATAAGTTATATGTTTATGCACAGTGGTTTTTCGCATATCTTATTCAATATGTTCGCTTTATGGATGTTTGGGAATGTTTTGGAAAATGTGTGGGGGCCAAAGCGTTTTTTAAATTATTATCTCGTAACCGGAATTGGTGCTGCACTGATTCAATATTTGGTTGCCTACTTCAGGATGCAGGCGATATTGCCAAATCTTTCGCCTGAACAGATGCAACTGGTTTATAATGAGGGTTATGGAATTTTAATGCAGGGTAAAAACTTCCAGAATCCTGCGATGGGAATGTTAAACGAAATTATAAATACACCAACCATCGGTGCCTCCGGTGCTGTTTTTGGGATTTTGCTCGCTTTTGGAATGATGTTTCCAAACTCAATTATCTATATTTATTTTGCTATTCCCATGAAAGCGAAGTACTTCGTAATGCTTTATGGTGCCTTCGAATTGTTTGAAGGCTGGCGCAATTCCGGTGATGGTGTTGCGCATTTTGCCCACCTTGGCGGCATGCTTTTTGGTATTATTATGATTCTGTATTGGAAAAAAAGAGGTACTTTAAATCACTGATAAACAATGAATTATTACGGTCAACCTAATTTTTTTGATTCGGCAAAATATTTCTTCAGTCAGAAATCCGGTTTGCCAAGATTAATTTTGATCAATATCGCTGTTTTTGCGGTTGTTCACCTTACAAATTTGATTCTGTGGTTGTTTCAAATTGGTGTAAATCAACAAATTGAAGGTATTTCTATAATTACTCATTGGCTTGCCGTTCCTTCAAACTTTGGATTACTTGCTGCAAAACCCTGGTCAATCGTAACTTATATGTTTTTGCATCAGGATTTTTTGCATTTATTGTTCAATATGATGGTAATGTATTCCGGTGGTAGTATTTTCTTGCAATATCTTTCCGAAAAACAGCTGTATCAGACCTATTTCATCGGTGGGATAGTCGGAGCCTTATTTTTCATATTGTCATTTAACTTTTTTCCGGTATTCGCAAAAGTGAATCAACATTCAATTGCATTGGGTGCTTCAGCTTCGGTTTTGGCAATCATGGTTGCCATTGCCACCTATGTTCCTCAATATACTGTTAATCTGATGTTTATTGGTTCAATACGGCTAAAATATCTGGCATTAATCTTATTGGTTTTGGATGTTTTCAGCATCCAAGGTTCTAACCCTGGAGGTCATATCGCGCATCTGGGTGGCGCATTATGGGGCTTTGGATATATTATGGCTTTGAAGAAAAACATTGACATGTATTCGATATTTAACATCTTCAAAAGGAGGAAGCTGAAAGTTGCTTATCGAAATACTGAATCAAGCACAAAAAGCAAAAGACCATTGTCGGACGAAGAATACAACGCTCAAAAAAACGATTACGCAGCTAAAGTCGATCTAATCCTCGATAAAATTTCAAAATCGGGTTATGGCAGTCTTTCGCAAAATGAGAAAGAGTTTTTGTTTAAAATGGGTAATAAAAAGTCTTAAATCTCCATTTTTATACCGTTTTCTTTACATTATTGATAACAAATGGATTTCAAATTAGTCTCTGATTTCAAACCAACAGGCGATCAGCCTGAGGCAATCAAACAATTGGTTGAAGGCTTATTGCGTGGCGATAAGGCTCAGACGCTGCTTGGCGTTACCGGATCGGGAAAAACGTTTACCGTTGCCAATGTACTCGCACAAGTTCAACGACCTGCATTGGTTTTGAGTCACAATAAAACGCTCGCAGCCCAACTCTATGGCGAGTTTAAACAGTTCTTCCCTGAGAATGCCGTTGAATATTTCGTTTCTTATTACGATTATTACCAGCCGGAAGCTTTCATTCCAACAACAAATACTTATATTGAAAAGGATCTTTCGATTAATGATGAAATTGAGAAACTGAGGTTAAGTACAACATCTTCCCTATTATCCGGAAGACGTGATATTATTGTTGTTTCCTCAGTTTCATGTATTTACGGAATCGGGAATCCGGATGATTTTAACAACAATGTCATTCATCTCGAAAGTGGCCAATTAGTCAGCCGGCAATTGTTGCTGCAATCGTTGGTGAATTCCCTTTATAGTCGCACCGATATTGAGCTTACACGTGGAAAATTCAGGGTGAAAGGTGACACACTTGATGTTTTTCCGGCTTACACCGATTTTGCTTACCGGATTCAATTCTTTGGAGATGAAATAGAAGCACTCGAAAGTTTCGATCCGATTTGTGGACGCAGGTTTGAGACACTTCAACGGTTAACGATATTTCCTGCAAATATCTTTGTAACCTCTCAGGATAAAATGAAAAGTTCTGTCATCGATATCCAGGATGATCTTTTCAGACAGGTTGCCTATTATAAGGAAATAGGTAAATATGAAGAGGCCAAAAGGCTTGAAGACCGTGTTACTTATGATATTGAGATGATGCGCGAACTTGGTTATTGTAGCGGCATCGAGAATTATTCACGCTATTTTGACGGAAGAAACCCCGGTACACGACCTTTTTGTCTGCTTGATTTTTTTCCGAATGATTACATTACTATTATCGATGAAAGTCATGTTACCATTCCGCAAATCAGGGCAATGTATGGTGGCGATCGGTCGCGCAAACAAACGCTTGTTGAATATGGTTTCAGATTACCATCAGCGCTGGATAATCGGCCATTGAAATTTGATGAGTTTGAGGCACTTACCGATGATGTACTTTTTGTGAGCGCCACACCTGGAGATTATGAATTACAAAAGACTGATGGCGTGTATGTTGAACAGGTAATCCGTCCGACTGGATTGCTTGATCCATTGATTGAGGTTCGACCAAGCTTCAACCAAATTGATGATTTGCTCGATGAGATATCCAAAACTGTTGCAGCAGGATTCAGGGTTTTGGTGACTACCTTAACCAAAAGAATGGCGGAAGAATTGGATAAATATCTGGCGAAACTGAACATCAAAAGCAGATATATCCATTCAGATGTTGACACCCTTGATCGCGTGGAGATTATGCGGGGCTTGCGATTGGGCGAGTTTGATGTGCTGGTTGGCGTAAACCTTTTGCGCGAAGGATTGGATCTTCCGGAAGTAAGTCTTGTTGCTATTTTGGACGCCGACAAAGAAGGATTTTTACGTTCAGAAAGGTCATTAACCCAAACAGCAGGTCGCGCAGCTCGAAATGCTGAAAGTAAGGTGATCATGTATGCCGATAAAATGACAGTCTCGATGCAGAAAACCATTGATGAAACCCTACGCAGACGTATTAAACAGATTGCCTACAACGAAAAGCATGGCATTAAGCCTACCACCATTGTTAAATCGACCAAATCAATCATGGGACAGACTTCGGTAGTTGATTATATTGGTAAAGAATTGAAATATAATACGGATGAAAAAATCATTTTGGCTGCAGATCCTGTCATTCAATATATGACCATTGAAGCAATGCAAAAAATGATATTAAAAACACGTAAAACAATGGAAGAAGCCGTTAAAGAGCTTGATTTTATTGAAGCTGCACGTTGCCGAGATGAACTTTTTGCCCTTGAGAAATTGATCGCAGAGAAAAAATTAAATAAATAGCACAGGCGGGATTCTGTTTTTTTTACAGTTTTCTCTCTTCACGTTTTGTATTGTTATCAATCAAATAGCAATTTACACAACTGATATACTGTCAGTTAACTAAATTATTATAGAAATATTTCCAAATTGAAAAACCGTTTCAAGGATATAATTAAATCAACAATTGAAAGAAGTTATTAACAATCGGAATGTAAATAACTTCCCATATCTTTGTAGAAGTTAAGCGATTATTAATTATTTTTGCTTTATGTAGTATAAAACTCTGAATCCGGAATAGTAATGTAAACTAAATATAAAACCTAATAAATTCGAATTAGTACATGAAAAAGAAAATATTGATTATTGATGACGAGTTAAGTATCAGGTTGTTACTGGAGAACTTCTTGGGAAAAACCTATGATGTGGTCACCAAAAATGACGGTATGGAAGGTTTGAAATGGATGGAAGGCGGCAATATGCCTGATTTAATCGTTGCTGATATTCAGATGCCCAATCTGGATGGTTACGAGTTTATAAAGAACGTTCGTGCGAGTGGTTTTTTCATTGATATCCCTATGATCATGCTTTCGGGTATCGAAAGCAGTCAGGAAAAGGTTAAATGTTTGAAGTTGGGGGCGAATGATTATATGATCAAGCCATTTAACCCTGAAGAGCTCTCGATTAGAATTGAGATTTTATTAGCTCGTAAATAAGAATATCCGATGGAAGAAACTGTCAATTCAAAGCTTAAGGTTATATACATTGGAGGGTTTTTAAATTACATTGAGCAATTTAAAAATAGAGCCGATTTGTTTGATTTGACTGTAGTTGAAAATGGTTTGGAAGCCATGAATAAACTTCAGCCCGATGATTCCTTTCAAGGAATTATTAGCGAAGTATTTCTTCCAGGCATGAATGGATTTGACATTTCAAAGATGCTAAAATCAAAAGACATTCATTATAAAACTCCTTTTATACTTGTTTCACCCGAAAAAAATTCAATAAATAAGGCAAGAGCTTTTAACTCTGATATAAGCGATTTTTATGATGGCACTTTAGAGGTTGAACACGTTTATAACAGGATTGGATTTATCAACAGATTCAACGCATATTATTCCGAATCGCACGAATCCGGAAATAAAATTCGTGAATATAAAATTCCATGGGATAAAAGATTATTTGATATTTTGGTTTCGTCAACAGCCCTGTTGGCACTTTCACCTCTTGTTTTATTGGTAATGCTTGCCATCAGGATGGAATCAAAAGGAAAGGTGTATTATACTTCAAAAAGGGTTGGTACAGGTTACAAAATATTTTTATTTTACAAACTTCGGTCGATGCGTGTAGGTGCTGATGCTTCTTTGAAAGACCTGAAGCATCTTAACCAATATGATGTTAGCGCAAAAACAACCTCAGATGAACAGGTCTGTCCACGGTGTGCTGATTTACCGCAAGGTGAAACCTGTTCACAGGAACTTTACTCCGAAGGTAAGAAAGTTTGTGAATATTGGTATTTTGAAACAAAAAAGAACAGTGTATCTTCTACATTCATCAAAATTAAAGACGATCCACGCATAACACGCGTTGGAAAATTCATCCGTAACACAAGTATTGATGAGCTTCCACAGCTACTTAATGTATTAAAAGGCGATATGTCGATTGTTGGAAACCGGCCACTGCCCTTGTATGAAGCAGAGATGCTTACGTCGGATGATTGGAGTGAAAGATTCATGGGGCCGGCAGGGATAACAGGTCTTTGGCAGGTTGAACAAAGAGGTAAAAAAGGAAAAATGTCGGAAGAAGAACGTAAAGCACTTGATAACCAATATGCGAAAACGTATTCTTTTTGGGGTGATATTAAATTGATTTTGAGGACAATACCTGCACTATTTCAAAAGGAAAATGTGTAATGACAGCTATTAAATAATATTAAATTAAACAACTTGAAGTTTAAAACTATCAAACAAAATATGAGTAAACATAGCGCACATAATCATTTTTTAATTCTATGTTTTCGGTTTGTTATTTTTGCTTTTGTATTTGCAATTGGCAATAAATCATTTGCTCAAATTTATGCAAATGATGAGTCAAAGTTGTTTAACCCATTGACCGACGATATCACCAAACGTCTTCCTGCCTTACGTATCTTAATTGATTCTGCTGTAGCCAACTCTCCGACTGTGCGCTATGAAGAACTAAAAGCAGATTATTATTATTATGAACAGAAATCTCAGGAACGCTATTGGTTAGAGCATTTCAGTTTTAATGTTGATGCAAATTTTGGTAAATGGAATTTTCATGATCGTGATATTGTGAATCGTGGCCCAGATTGGTATTATACTGAGTCTGTACGCGATAATTTCGCCGTTGGATTTTATATTCGCTTTCCATTCGCATCACTCGTTGATAGAAGAAACAGAATCAATAAACAGAAAAAATGGATCGAACTTTCTTACGTTCAACGTGATATCAACCGGAAATATGTTGAGAAAGAAGTCGTTGAAGCATATAATATGATGATTCAATGGCAAAATTATATAAGAATTTATAATGATTATCAGAAGTTTACGATGATTCAGATGCAGATGGCTCAGAATCAGTTCCTAAATGGAGAAATAGGACCTGCTGAATATACACGTTTGAAGGAAATTCAGACTCGTGGGGCCATTGAATACCAGCAAGCAATTGCGGAATTTAGTAAAAATTACCAGCTTCTGGAAATTATTACGGAGATCAACTTCAACCTAATCAACGTATTAAGATAGAAAAGCAATACCATGGATATAGCACAGTTCATACGGGTTTTTCAAAAAAATCTCATCCTTCTGATAACAATTCCATTGTTATTGGCGATTGTTGTTTTTGCACTTACACGAAATCAGGGAAAGGTATATGAATCTGAAACTATAATATATACAGGTATCACCACTGGTTATTCTATTGAATCAACAGCGCAAAAACCAACCGACTTCTTTAGTGTAAGTGCACAATTTGATAACTTAATCAACTTAATAAATTCGAGGCAGACGATTGTTGAATCTGGCATTATGCTTCTGGCTCAGGATCTTTCACTTGAAAATTATAATACACAATATATTTCTAACGAAAATCTTGATAAACTTAGAAAATTCGTTCCTAAGTACATTAAAGATATGGTAGTGAAAAACGGTAAAGCTGGTATCGAACGTGAAAAAGAAGAACAGATTAGAAATCTGGAAAAAGAAATCAGAGGCCTTGAAAAAGAAATAAACAAAAAGAAGACCAGAGCTGTTCAAGAATTTGTTAATCAAGGTTCCACAACAAATTCGTTACCACAGCAAGGCGTTTCTAAGGACGATCTTCCAGTTGAGGAAACAGTTTCAAATATTGTTAGTGATTCAAAAATACATACTGTCCAAAAAGGAGAAACAATATTATCAATTGCACAACATTATGGTATTTCACTAAGTAAATTACGTGAATTGAATGATTTTAATTCACAGGAATTAAAAGTTGGGCAAAAAGTTTTGTTAGCAGGTGAATCAATGGGGTCCTATCTCGATGGTGGTTATGCTGAAAAAGAAGTTAGTTTGTACGAAGGAGATAATAATGCACAGGATAAAAACGATATTATTAATCAACCTGCAGTTGAAAATTATTCATTTTCGAGCGAAGAAGGACAAGGAAGTATTTTAGCGGAAAACAGATTGTCAACTTCAGTCGAAAAAGATCCAATTATTCCAAATGGTGTGTTGGAAAGCGATTTTTTAAAAACAGTTCAAAATATTACGAATTACTACAATTCAAGTGATACCAATTTTATTTATGGTCTCCTGCATTATGGTGAAAGCAAACATTACAGTATCAAGGCATTGAAAACATTGCAAATATATCGCATCAATAACAGTGATCTCGTTAGATTGGTTTATACTTCGGATGATCCTGGTATTTGTCAGGAAACGCTTAAAATTATTGCGCATGTTTTTGTAAAGAATTATAAATTATTGAAAGAAAACCAAACCGATTTGGTTGTGGCTTATTTCAGAAGACAAGTTGACTCGGCGGATAATCAATTACAACAAGCCGAAGACCGATTATTGAAATTTAATAAAAAGAACAATATCATTAACTATGCTGAGCAAACTAAATATATAGCTGCTCAGAAAGAAGATCTGGATAAATATTATCAGGATGAACAAGTGCGCATGGCACAAGGTTCTGCGGCCTTAAAGGAGCTTGAGACAAAACTTACCCGTAAGGACAGTATTTATTTGAAAAGTGATATTATCAACCAACGGAGAAAGCAATATGCCGATGTGACAGAGAAAATTCTCATCAATGAATTAGCTGAAGATTACGATCAACGAATTGGTGACGAAATTGCATTGCTCAGAAAAAAATCAGATGACTTAAGAGATGAAATAAAGCTTTATGTTGATCAGTTGTATTTGTATGGTCATTCAACCCAGGGAGTTCCTATCGCAACATTGCTCGATGAGTGGTTAAAAAATGCGCTTTCTTACGAAGAAGCAAAAGCGAGTTTGGTTGTTTTAGCACGACGTAAGATGGATTTTGTCCGAACTTACCAACGATTCGCTCCCTTAGGTGCTATGCTAAAACGTATTGAACGTGAGATTACTGTGGCAGAACAATCGTATCTTGAACTCCTTCGTAGTTTGAATCTGGCGTTGATGCGTCAGCAAAACCTTCAAATGGCGACAAATATAAAAATTGTCGATCCACCATATTTTCCGTTGTCAGCAAACCCGTCCAAAGCAAAATATCTGGTTGTTGCGGCTGCAATGATTGGATTTATTCTAATCGCCTTCATTATTCTTGTACTTGAGTATTTTGATGCTTCAATGAAGAGTCCGGATCGGGCAGTTGAACGTGTTGGATTGAAACTTGCAGGTGCTTTTCCGTATATTGGATCAAACTCCAAACTTCAGGATATGGTTTTCATTAGCAATCGTTTAATTGAAATGATCGTTCAAAACCTGAAGCTAAAATTGCTTCACCAATCAATATATCCTGCTCAGAAACCATATATTATCTTGATATTCAGTACACAGGATGAAGTTGGAAAATCATTCATCACTACCCGAATTGCCAATAAACTTCGTACCTATGGTGAGAAGGTACTTGTGTTAAACCACAAAGATGAAGTTGATCTTGAAGAAACTGACAATAATTTGAATTATAACTATTCAATCAACGATAACTTTGCCGAAATAAGCAACATCAAAGAACTTATTAACAGCAATGTATTGCGTCGTGAAAATTATAGCTACGATTATATATTTATCGAAATTCCATCCATCATTTTCCATCGTTATCCAATTGATCTAATGCATCAGGTTGATGTTTCATTATTGGTGTTAAAAGCTTCCAGTCAATGGAATAAAGCTGATATTTCCTCACTTGAAATCATCAAAGACTTATCGAAAGAATCACCAATGATTATTCTGAATGAAGCAGAAGACTTTGCCATTTCTGAGATCATATCAGGAATAAAGGTGAAGAAATCTTCTGAAACCTGGCAACGAATAAAAAATGTTTTGTTCTTCCCTACCCGTTTAAGAATTCAGGTAAAAGAAAATCAAGTTGAATCGTGAATGGACTTCTCAAAAAAATTGTAACAAATAACAATTTCCTTTCACTTGCTAACAATGGCTTGGTAGCTGTATTTGGTTTCCTAAGTTTTATTATGCTTGTCAGGATGCTTCCACAGGATGTATTTGGTGAATGGGTGTTATTCATTACAATGAGTAATTTCATTGATATGCTTCGCTTCGGGATAACCCGAACCGCAATCACAAGGTTTCTATCCGCTGCCGACGAGGAAGGTTCAAAAAGTTTGATGGGATCCAATAACCTGATCAACCTTACTTCTACATTGATTCTGATTGTCATTATCGTTCCCGTTTATTTTTTCTATAAAGAAGGAGTTCAAGATTCAGGATTTGGACTTTTTTTCGTTTGGTATCCAATCTATTCAATTATAACACTGCCATTTAACAATGCTCAATCTGTATTGCAGGCCCAGCTAAAGTTCGATAGCATGTTATGGCTCCGAATAGTGAATGTGGGTTCTTTTATGGTTTTTCTTGCTGCCAATTTTTATTTTAAATTTGGAATTGAGATTATTTTGATAGCTTATCTTGCAACAAACGCTTTAAGTTCATTAATGGCAAGTATCAATAATTGGGATGGAATGCGATATATATTCAAGGCAACAAAATCTGCAACAAAAACTATACTTGATTTTGGTAAATATACGACTGGTACGCTGATTGGAAGTAATTTACTCCGAAGTGCAGATGCATTTATCATTGGATTAAGTCCATTTTTAGGGACAACAGGCGTTGCATTATACAGTATTCCATTAAAGTTGACCGAAATTATAGAAATACCATTGCGAAGTTTTGCTGCAACTGCATTTCCTGCATTATCAAAGGCCAGTATTGAAAATAATAAGGAAAAGGTAAAACAGTTGTTCTATGAAAATGCCGGTGGGACTACTTTTTTGTTATTTCCGGTAATGATTTTTTGTTTCATTTTTGCGAGACAAATTGTTTATATTCTTGGTGGTACAGATTATTTAATCACGGCTAATATCTTCAGGATTTTCTGTATTTATGGACTTTTTTTACCTCTCGACAGATTTATTGGCGTTACGCTCGACAGTATAAACAAACCTAAACAGAATCTATACAAGGTAATCTATATGGCTGTTTCCAATATTACAGGAGACGCTTTGGTTGTTTTTGGATTATCAGGAATTATATTGAGTTTTTCTTGGTCTGTATTATTTATCGGTAATTCAGTATCACCAGATATCGCCTTCGACATGGCCCATGCTTATGCCATGATTAAGACATTAGAGTTAGTTGCCATTGTATCAATACTTTTCACCATTATCGGAATTTTAATTGGGTTCCATTATCTGAATCAATCATTAGATTTAAAATTCCGTGATATTTTAAAGGTTGGGCTCAATTTTGGGATTCAAACTGCAAAACACATGTTAAAGATTGGTCATTAAACGCAATTCTTAGTAATTTAGCCCTCATGTTTTCATTTCTAAAAGATAAACCCGGTGCAAGCAAACTTGAAAACCCCTATGTGGTTGGAATGCTTGTTTTGGCAGCAATCGTTTTGGGAATCATCATTGCCAAAGGGGGATTAATTGTAGCTATTGCCTTGCTGGTACTTTTCCCTGTAATTATATATTTTAATCGTTTTTTCAATGAACCCCGTATCGGACTTTTTACAATAATCATTCTTGGTTTCATAGCGATTGGTTTAACCCGCTATATTCAAAATGTTCCTTTCGGGTTGTCAATTGATGGTTTTTTGGTATTGACATATATTTCTGTTTTCTTTCGATATTTTTATTCAAAACTGGATTGGCAGCAGGCAAATCGCGATTTGACCTATCTTTCCATTGCCTGGTTTACGTATTCTATTTTACAATTATTTAATCCTGAAACACTTAGCCGGACAGCATGGTTTTATGCAATGCGAGGTATGTCGTTATATATGTTATTGCTTATTCCCGTTGGTTTAATGATTTTCAATCGACTAAGGCATCTATTTGTTTTTATCTATATCTGGGGATTTTTCTCCATACTTGCTACACTAAAAGGCCTGCAGCAGATATATATAGGCCTTGATTATGCTGAACAGTTTTGGCTTGACACAATTGGAGGTGTAACACACTTACTTTTTGGTGAATTACGCGCATTTTCATTTTTCAGTGATGCAGGTCAATTTGGTGCAGCTCAAGGTGCAGCAGGTGTTGTTGGATTACTCATCGCTCTGAATATAAAAGGTACTTTCAATAAAGTATTTTTTATGACAATGGGTATTATGGGTTTCTGGGGAATGATGATTTCCGGAACCCGTGGTGCGATGATTGTGCCAATGGTTGGTGGTGTAACATATATTGCGCTTCGAAAGAATTTCAAACCGATGATTATCGGAACTTTAGTCTTGGTACTTGTATATGCTTTTTTTGCATACACTTATATTGGAAACGGTAATTCACAGATACGCCGTATGCGAACTGCATTTGTACCAGAAGAAGATGCATCTTATCTTGTTCGTTTGGAAAATAGGAGGATTTTGGGTGGTTATTTAGCGTCCCGGCCTTTTGGAGGTGGTATTGGCAGTGCAGGTGACTGGGGAAAACGATTTTCTCCTCAAGGGTTCTTAGCCAATGTTGCAACGGATAGTTGGTATGTTCAGATATGGGCTGAACAAGGGATTATTGGTCTTTTTTTACATCTCTTTATTTTGAGTTATATTTTATTAAAAGGTTCATTTATGATTATGTTCCGGCTTCAGTCCCCTGAGTTAAGGGGAATTGTAAGTGCTCTCATGTGCGGATTCACTGGCATTATGGGAGCAAGTTATGGAAATGGAGTACTTGGTCAGATGCCAACAGGGATATTGATATACCTGAGTTGGGTTTTTATTTTCGTAAGTCAACAACTTGATCGTGAATATATTTACCTCGTTGGTAAAAAAATCAATCCCTGGTTACTAAAAAGTAAAACTTAATTGTTTTGATATTTTAATTATTTGTTTTATCTTCGATTATTATTTTGAAAATAATTACGGAGATGGAAGAAAATCAGCAAAACAAATTACCTTTAGTTTCTGTCATTACAGTAAACTATAATCAATCTGGCGTAACGCTTGAGTTTTTAGCCTCCATGAAACATTGCACCTATCCAAACATTGAGATTTGGGTTGTTGATAATGCCTCCCCTTCTGATAATCCTGATATTATTAAGGAGCAATATCCCGATATTCATTTTATAAAAACAGCCAAAAACCTTGGATTTGCCGGAGGTAATAATGTGGCTGTTAGGCGGGCAAAAGGAAAATATCTTCTTTTAATTAACAACGATACTGAAGTTGAACCCGGTTTTCTTGAACCAATGGTAGAACTTTTAGAAAGTAATTCGGAAATTGGTATGGTGAGCCCAAAAATTCAGTATTTCTATTCCGATAATATAATACAATTTGCCGGTTTTTCACCTTTTCATCCAATTACATCACGAAATTTCGCTATTGGATTTGGCGAACAGGATCGTGGGCAATACGACATTACTTGTGAAACGGGTTCAATTTTTGGAGCAGCCATGCTTATCTCTCGTCCTGTTATTGAAAAAGTTGGACTCATGTCTGAAGTGTTTTTTCTGTATTATGAGGAACACGATTGGGCAGCACATATTAAAAAAGCGGGATATAAAATCTATTATCAGGGTAAATCATTGGTATTGCATAAAGAATCAATTTCCACGGTTAAAAACTCCGCATTTCAAATTTATTATCTCACCAGAGGACGTGTCATTTTCGCACGACGCAACAGCAAAGGATTCACCAAACTATTGAGTATGTTGTATATATATATTATTACCATACCCAAAATTACATTGGGATACCTCTTAAAAGGTCGCTTCGACCTTATACATGCTTTTTGGCGTGCGATGTACTGGAATTTGACTCACCATAAAGAAGTCTATCAAACTGAACGATTAAATAACAGAATATGAATATGTTAAAAATTATCTTAGGCTTTATTGAAGTTGTTTTTTATGCCTATTTATGTATGTCAACATTGTACATTTCCATATATGGCCTGGCTTCAATTTTCCCACGTAAAGTGAGGAAAGTGACCGTAGCAAAGATGAATAAATTTGCGGTGATGATTCCCGGATATAAAGAAGATTGGGTAATTGTTGATGTTGCCAAAGAAGCCTTGCAGCAGGATTATCCCAAGGATTTATACGAAGTTATTGTAATTGCAGATTCTTTTAAACCTGAAACATTAGCGGCACTTCGTGAGCTTCCAATAAAAGTGGTTGAAGTCGTTTTTGAAGTGAGCAAAAAATCTAAAGCCTTGAATAAATGTATGGAAATAATTGGCGATCAATATGATATTGCCATGATTCTTGATGCAGATAATGTTATGGCACCAGATGTTTTATCAAAAATGAACGAAAGTTTCAACCAGGGTTTTATCGCTGTTCAAGGTCACCGCATGGCAAAAAATACCAATACCTCTTTTGCTGTGCTGGATGCGGTAAGTGAAGAAATAAATAATAGCATTTTCCGCCTCGGACACCGGGTGTTGGGTGTTTCATCGGCATTGATTGGTTCTGGAATGGCAATTGATTATGCGCTTTATAAAAAACTAATGGCAGGTATTGACTCGGTTGGAGAGGATAAAGAATTGGAAATGAAATTATTACGTCTGAAATATAAGATTGAATATATTGAAGATGCCTGTATTTTCGATGAAAAAACTCAAAAATCGGATGTTTTTGTCAATCAACGTCGCCGTTGGATTGCAGCTCAGTTAAGCCATTTCAAACACTATTTCTTTGATGGTTTATTTCACCTTTTTCGCAATGGAAATATTGATTATTTCGACAAAGTTCTTCAAATGATTCAACCACCACGAATACTGCTGAGCGGATTGTTATTTCTTTTTACGTTCACATCCGGAATAGTATTCTTCTTTGAGTTAACATTCCTGAGTGATTTGTTTATCACCGGATTTTATTATTGGTTGGTTCTGTTTGTTATGACCGCAATCACCTTGGCAATATCCGTACCTAAATCGTATTATTCGATAAAGACCTACATTGCGCTTTTATCACTTCCTAAAGGATTTATATTAATGATTCTGAGTCTTTTAAAAATAAAAGGTGCCAGTAAAAAGTTCATTCATACCACACATTCAATCTCTCAGGACGACAAAAAACATTAATTTTTCCAGATTCACGTTACTATGTCTAAAAGATTTCCTTTGGTCTCAATTATTACTGTCAACTATAATCAGGCTGAGGTTACTTGTGCTTTATTAGAATCGCTCAATAAAATTACTTATCCAAACTTTGAAGTGATCGTTATCGATAATGCATCAGTCGATGATGATCCAGGTATTATCAAAAAAAGATATCCAAATGTTGTATTTATTTCAAATCCAATCAATTATGGTTTTGCTGCAGGAAATAACTTTGGATTGATGCGTGCCAAGGGTGAATATGTGCTTTTATTAAATAATGACATCGAAGTTCCTACTGATTTCATGGAACCACTGGTCGAAAAACTGATGAAAAATCCGGATATTGGTGCGGTAAGTCCAAAAATTAAGTACTATTATCAGAATGATACCATTCAATATGCTGGTTTTACACCAATCAATTATGTAACCATGCGGAATGCTTCAATAGGCTTCCGTACCAAGGACATAGGCCAATATAATACTGATTATGAGACTGCTTACGCACATGGAGCAGCAATGATGGTGCCGATGGAAGTGGTCAAAAAGATTGGATTAATGTCATATATTTTCTTCCTTTATTATGAAGAGGCTGATTGGTGCGTTAGAATAAAAAGCGCTGGTTACAAAATATATTTCGTTCATAATTCCTATGTGCTTCACAAAGAATCGATTAGTACTGGAAAGCTAAGCTCATTGAAGATTTACTACCAAAATCGTAATCGTTTGGTTTTTATGAGAAGGAATGTTAAAGGCGCCGATTTTTATTTTGGAATTGCATACCAGTTTTTTGTTGCGATTCCAAAAAACGCTTTCTCCTATCTGTTGAAGGGTAAAATTAAACTCTTTTATGCTTATTATCAAGCTATTGGATGGAATTTGAAGCATTTGTTTGATAAAGAAATTTACGAAAATCCAAGTCTTTGATGGGAAATAATATACTCTTTCTGTCTATATTTATTATTCAAATGATATTATATATATACTTGACAACCACAAGTATATATATATTCACTTTCTCAATTTCGGCTTTATTTCCTTACAAATGCAAATTAAAATTTCTCTCGGATAAAAAGAGAAACTTCGCTATCATTATTCCATGTTATCACGAAGATGATGTTATTTTTGAAGTGATACAATCTGCATTAAACCATAACTACCTCACTTTCGATATTGTGGTTATCGCTGACGGATTCCGGCAAGAATCAATCGAAAAATTAAAGAAATTGCCAATAATATTATTTGATGAAAATTTTGATGTTAGTACAAAAACGAGGGCAATCAACTTTGCACTTCGTCAATTACCTGATAATAAATATGATGCAGTTGTTATTCTGGATGCTGACAATATCATGGAAAACGATTTTCTCTCAAAAATAAATGAATCTTTCAATCAGGGCTTTCTTGTCATTCAAGGCCATCGTGTTGCCAAAAATACTAATACCAACTTTGCCGTATTAGACGCAATAAGTGAGGAAATCAATAATCAGATTTTTAGAAAAGGACATCGCGTTCTCGGATTGTCGTCTGCGCTGATTGGTTCTGCCATGGCATTTGATTATGTTTTTTTTAAAAATCTCATGAATGATATTGAAGTGGTTGGAGGTTTTGATAAAGAATTAGAAATGAGGCTTATGCGTGATAATTATAAAATTGAATATTTGCACGACGCTTATGTTTTTGATGAAAAAGTTCAAAATATTCAGGTTTTCACAAAGCAACGACGGAGATGGTTGTCGGCTCAATTTCATTATTTTGGCATTCATTTTATCCCTGCTCTCAAAGCTCTTTTTATAAATCAGAACATCGATTATTTCAACAAGGCCTATCAATATGTTCAACTTCCACGTATTCTTTTAACAGGTTTGCTTTTTATAATAACTTGTATATCAATACCATTAAATCCTACCCACCTCACCATTGGCTGGTCTGTTAGCTTGCTGCTGGCGGTTTTATCCCTTTTATTTTCTGTTCCCAGGAAGTTTTACAATCAACTAACTCTGAAAGCTGTTTTCTATTTACCGGTAGGATTTTTATTTATGGCACTTTCATTACTAAAAATGAAAGGTGCTAACAAAAAATTTATCCATACAAAACATACATACAATGCTTTTCAAATAAAACAAAAAAAGTAATTAAAACCAATAAAAACTTATTTATGAAAATTGGTATCGAAGGACAGCGACTCTTTAGGGTCAAAAAACACGGGATGGATATGGTGGCTCTTGAGCTAATCAAAAACTTACAACTTATTGATAAAGAGAATGAATATTATATCTTTATCAAGCCTGATGAAGATAAATCATGCCTTCAAGAGACGAAAAATTTTCATCTGATTGAATTGGATGGCGGTGCATATCCTACTTGGGAACAAATTGCGTTGCCTATGGCAGCCAAAAAATATGGCTGTGATATTCTGCACTGCACAAGCAATACTGCGCCACTTTCAACATCCATTCCATTGGTTGTTACTTTACACGATATCATCTATCTTGAAAGCATCAGTATTTTAAAAAAAGGTGGAACCTGGTATCAGAAAATGGGGAATATGTATCGTAGATATGTCGTTCCAAGAGTTGTAAAGAAAAGCAGGAAAATCATTACTGTTTCTCATTTCGAGAAAAACAGAATCAAGGGATTTTTTGGTTTTCCTGAAGCTGATCAAAGACTCGTGGCTGTTTATAATGGTGTTGGTGAATATTTTATACCGATTGTTGATAAAGTTGAACTCAACCGAGTAAAAGAAAAATACCATCTTCCCAACAGATTCGCCTTTTTCCTTGGAAATACTGATCCGAAGAAAAACACAAAGGGCGTTCTGAAAGCATTTTCAGATTATTTAAAATCAGGAAATGAACCTTTAGAACTGGTGATGCTTGATTATGAAAAAAGTGCATTGAGTAGTCTTTTATCAGAAATTGGTGATAATCAGCTAATAAATCATATTCATTTAACAGGATATGTGGTTAATACCGATCTCCCAGCAATTTATAGTCAATGTGCTATATTTTTGTATCCATCTCTGCGTGAAAGTTTCGGCATTCCGATGCTCGAAGCGATGCGATGTGGTTGTCCGGTCATCACTTCCAATACTTCAAGCATGCCGGAAGTTTCAGGAGATGCTGCCATTTTAATCGATCCTTTTAAACCAGAAGAAATCACAGCAGCAATGATTAAGGTACTTACAAACAGTGAATTACGTATTGAACTGATTGAAAAAGGTAAATTGCAAGCTGCAAAATTCTCATGGAAAGCCATGGCACAGGAAGTGTTGAATATTTATAACGAAATCATTTAATCACAAAAATATTAAAGTCATGATAAAAAATCGAGATTTTATTGTTGTTGGATTACAGGCACTTGATAGTCGTATCGGGAGTAATTGCATCAATATCGCACAGGAGATTGCGCGTCATAACAGGGTTTTATATGTCAATTATCCACTTGATCGCCTCACGAAAATCAGGGAGAAAGCAGATCCCTTAATTGAGAGAAGAATTAGAATAAACAAGGGTCTAGAACCTGATTTAGTTCAGGTTTCCGAAAATATGTGGAATCTTTTTCCAAAAACCACCTTGGAATCAATTAGCCAGCTACCTTTTAATAGTCTTTTTGATTTTTTCAATAGAATTAATAACAAGCGGTTTGCCCGTGAGATAAAAAAAGCCATTAAAAAACTAAACTTTCATAATTACTTCATTTTCAATGACAGTGATATGTTTAGGGGTTTCTATTTAAAGGAAATGCTGCAACCTGAATTGTATATTTATTACACACGCGACAATCTGATTGCTGTCGATTTCTGGAAAAAGCAAGGAATCAGGATCGAGTCCGCGTTGATGGCTAAGTCTGATTTAGTCGTTGCAAATTCAACGTATTTAGCTGATCACGCACGCCAGTTTAATCCTCATTCCTATTATGTTGGACAAGGATGCGATGTAAGTATTTTTGATACCAATTTGATTAAAACTGAACCTGCTGATCTTCAGCAAATTAAACGACCAATTATAGGCTATATTGGTGCTTTGTTTTCTCTTCGCTTAGATATTGATGTTTTGGTTTATTTGGCTAAGCAACGCCCAGATTGGCAGATAGTATTGGTTGGCCCGGAAGATGATGCATTTAAAAACAGTGAGTTACATTCGATCAGCAATGTAATTTTTCTGGGCAGCAAAAAAATGGAAGAGCTGCCCTCCTATCTGAATTATTTCGATGTGGCTTTGAATCCACAAAAGCTGAATGAGGTAACTATTGGCAATTATCCTCGTAAAATCGACGAATATCTTGCCATGGGAAAGCCTACAGTTGCAACACGAACTAAAGCGATGGATGTTTTTGCTGATTATACATATTTGGCTGATACAAAGGAAGATTACCTTCAATTGGTTGAAAAAGCCTTGAAGGAAAATAATAGTGAACTACAATCTGCCCGGGAGACTTTCGCGAAAAGCCATACCTGGGAAAATAATGTTCTCGAGATATACAATAAGATGTTACTTTTGATGCAATCACCTAAATAATAAAGAGATGAGTTTCATTGAGACAATTAAAAGTAGTCCACGATTGAAACAGTTGGCATTGTGGGCATTAATGCCAAAAAATCAGGCGAGACCACGATTGTGGGTAAAATGGTTTCTGAACCCACTCAAACACAAAAAAGGCAAAGGTTCATTAATCAGACGCCGGACAAGAATGGATGTGATGCCATTTAATTATTTTGCCATCGGATGCGATTCTACTATTGAAGATTTTTCGACAGTGAATAATGGCGTAGGTGCCGTCACAATTGGTGATCGTACTCGCATCGGTCTAAGTTGTGTACTTATAGGCCCTGTTACTATTGGAAACGATATCATGTTTGCCCAAAATATTGTTGTTTCTGGATTAAATCACGGTTATCAGGATATTACAAAGTCAATCAGTATGCAACCAGTCGAAACAAAACCTATAATTATCGAAGATGAAGTTTGGATTGGAGCAAATTCAGTAATAACCGCAGGTGTGACCATAGGAAAACATTCAGTTGTTGCTGGAGGAAGTGTTGTTACAAAATCTGTTCCTCCTTACTCAGTTGTTGGAGGAAATCCAGCAAAGTTGCTTCGTCAATACAATAAAGAAACAAAAAGCTGGGAAAAACCAAATCTATAAATTAATCAATTAATGTTCTATGCAAAAACTACAAAAATTTCTGCGTTATTTCAAAGATTTCTTACAATTCGGTCAATTCAGGCTGGTGATTGGTGCAATTATATTTTTACTAACCGGAAAATCAATTCTTAATACGAGGATTTGTCGAGGTAAATTAGGTTATTTCCTTCATCGAAAAGGTACTCTGGATTTTCAGTTTGGAAATTATGCCTACGAATGGGCGGTTAAACAATTTATGCTTAGTCATTACAAGGACTTTAGTGTATTCGTCGATATTGGTTCAAATATGGGCACCTACACCTTATTACTTCAGCAATTAGGCCTAAAAAGTTATGCTTTTGAACCATCACATTCAAATTATAAGGCATTAACAATCAATCTGATGCTTAACAATCTCGAAAATTTGACGAAAACATATAATGTTGGATTAGCAAGTAAAGCAAGTCGCGAAAAATTTGTTTTTGACCCGATTAATACCGGTGCTTCGCATTTAAATTCAGTAGAATTTTACGATCATGTTACAGACAACCGAGGTACAATTGATGAAATTGAGTTGGTTATGTTAGACGAAATGATTGATAAAATGGGTATCGCGACCAATGAACGCATTTTGATGAAAATTGATGTGGAAGGAATGGAAAAAGACGTTCTATTAGGCGCATCGACGTTTATTAAGACCTATCCAAATATTTTGATTGTAATGGAAAGTGTTCACTCAGGCGAACAGGCGCTTAAGGAAGTTTTAAATCAAATGGCTGAATTTCAATATTTTGAAATTGATCATCTGAATTTTGCAGCTAAAAAAGTTAGAAATCTGTAATCTCAAATACCATGTTAACCTTAAAGATAATATTTTGGTTTCTGTTGTTTATTGTATTTTACGCTTATTTGGGATATGGCATCTTACTGTATTTTCTCGTTAAAATGAAGAGAATCTTCAATAAAAAGAAAATCGAATCCAAAGAAGGCTATGAACCGGAAGTTACACTTTTCGTTGCTGCCTTTAATGAAAAGGATTATATCGATGCCAAGGTTAAAAATTCATTTGAGATGCTCTACCCAAAGAATAAAATCAAACAGGTTTGGGTAACGGATGGATCTAATGACGGCACTCCTTACCTCCTTCAAAAATATGAAAATCAAGGGGTTGAAGTATATCATGAAGATTCGCGTGGAGGAAAAATTGGCGCCATGAACCGTGGGATTCAATTTGTAAAATCTCCCATAGTTATTTTCTCTGATGGAAATACCATACTGGGTAAAGAATCCGTACAACGCATTGTAAATCTGTTTGCTGATCCAAAAGTTGGCTGTGTTTCCGGTGAAAAGCGCATTTATAGTAAAGATAAAGATGCCGCTGCCGGTACCGAAGGAATTTACTGGAAATATGAATCGAAACTTAAAAAATGGGATGCCGAATTGTATTCAGTTGTCGGAGCTGCCGGTGAGCTTTTCGCAATTCGAACTGAATTATTTGAAACGGTTGAAAAAGACACGCTGCTCGATGATTTTATCATCTCCTTGCGTGTTGCTATGAAAGGCTATACCATTCAATATGATCCTGAGGCTTATGCAATTGAAACCTCCTCTGCTGATGTTAAAGAAGAGTTGAAACGAAAAATACGCATCGCAGCCGGTGGAATTCAATCCATTATCAGATTAAGTCCATTGTTGAACGTTTTTAAATTTGGAACCTTAAGTTTTCAATATATTTCTCACCGTGTTTTACGGTGGACCATTGCTCCTTTTGCGCTTCCGGTGCTATTCATTATAAACCTGATCATCACATTTATCTCTGGATTTGATAATTTCAAGGATATTTTTACATTACTAATGTATTCACAAATAGCATTTTACGTTTTTGCATTATTAGGTTGGTATCTGGAAAACAAAGCAATCAGAATCAAAATCTTATTTATTCCATACTATTTTCTTGTAATGAATGTAGCGGTTTGGCTTGGTTTGAAGAGATTTTATAAAGGTAGCCAGTCGGTAAATTGGGAACGTGCCAAAAGAGGTACGTGATAATTGCGTATCTTTAGATTCAAAAATAACATGGGGATGTCAGTTTTCGCTAAAACAATTTGTTTCATTATCGGCATCAATTTTTGTGTAAATATATCATTTTCACAATCTTATTGTACGTTTTCTATTCCTGTCAATAGCTCTGTCATCGATGGAGTGGCAATACAACCTGGCGACACCATCTGTATTGAGTCAGGAACCCGCGATTTTCTTCGCTTCAATAACCTCACCGGAACAGCCGATTTACCTATTATTATTGTCAATGCAGGTGGACAGGTTATCATAGACACTGATCATTATTATGGTGTGAAATTTGATCGTTGTAAATTCATTAAATTTCTTGGAACCAATTCGAGCACAGACTTTTATGGTATTAAAATAAGAAGAGTTGGAAACGGAGCAGGAATTTCAGTTGATAATTTAAGTACCAATGTCGAAATCGCTAACATTGAAATTGCAAATACAGCTATTGGTGGAATTTATGCTAAAACAGATCCCGATTGCAGTTTTATTGCAACGCGTGAGAAATTTACCATGTTCGACATTAAGATACATGATTGTTATTTACATGATATTCAGGATGAAGGAATGTATATCGGGAGTTCAAAATTTACTGGACAACACTTGAACGACTGTGATACAACCGTTTTACCTCACGTTATTGATGGAGTTAAGGTTTATAACAATATTGTTGAAAATACAGGTTGGGATGGTATTCAGGTGAGTTCAGCACCGGTTAACTGTGAAATTTATGGCAATATTATTCGCCATGATTCATGGCGTGAAACAACAAATCAGATGTCGGGAATCCTGATTGGTGGTGGCTCACGTTGCGATTGTCACAACAACAAGATTTTCGACGGAAAGGGCGATGGCATTGATGTTTTTGGTAGCAATACCATGAAATTTTATAACAACGTCATTGTCAGGCCTGGAAAAACCTATTTTCCAAATGATCCCTCTTTTCAGCGGCACGGCATTTTCTTCGGAAATCCTCCTGATGAAAGTTTTGCTTCCTGGATTATTGTTTTCAATACCATTATCCAGCCAAAGACAAATGGATTAAAAGTATTTAACAACAATACGAGCGGCAACTTCATCTACAACAATGTTATCTGTGAACCGGGTGCTTATTCAAGTCAGGGTGATTTAGCGTATTTTAATAGCAATATTCAGCCGAATCAATATACAATGTCGGATAACTATTTTGTTAATGAACATTTGAGCCCAAAATTTGTCGGATTTAGTTCAGATAACTTTGATTTACTGCCAAATAGCCCATTAATTAACGTAGCAATCAATCTTGGTAATCCAATTTTCGGTCTTGATATTGAAAATCGGCCTCGCCCACATAATGCAGGTTACGATATTGGAGCGTTTGAATGTCAAGATGTTAATGCTAATATTCAAACTATTCAAGATAGAATAACTGTAAATATTTCTCCAAATCCTGTTCATGGGATACTTTCAGGTCTTGTTCATTTTCATGGTTTAGAAAATGTTGACATTAAAATACAAAATATTGAAGGACATTATATTACTCCTGAAATAATCACAGAGAATTTACCAGATGGGTTTGTCTTCTCGTTCGATACATCCCGATTCAAAAATGGTCTTTATTTTATTAAAATTCAAAGTAATCAAGGTAGTTTTTCAACAAGATTTATTGTCTATAAATAAAGCGCAAAATGAAAACGATTATTAAAAAACTTATTCCACGCAGGATTGGATATGTTTTGCGTAGCATATATTTATTTTTCCGTAAAATCATTTATAGCGGAAATAAGTTCTTCTGTCCGCTCTGCCGCCGTTCTTACAAATCGTTTTTAGATGGTGGATTTGATTTAGCTGTGAACAAAGAAATGCAGATTATTGGCGCGGGACGGAGAAAACACGTTGTTTGCCCAGGTTGCGCTTCAACCGACCGTGACCGATTATTGTTTGTCTATTTGAATAGTTCTCCAGGGATTTTAAAGCCGTCTGTAAAAACGCTGCATATCGCGCCCGAACCGGGTTTGGGAAAATATTTATCCAGTATGAGTAAAACCGAATATGTAAGTGGAATGAAATATCATGAAGGATTTTATTATGGAAAAAACACCAAATTATTTGATATAACTGCACTTCCATTTGAAGAAAATAAGTTTGAACTCATTGTCTGCAACCATGTTTTGGAACATATTGATGACGATCATCAGGCCATGAAAGAAATTTATAGGGTGATGAAACCTAATGGAACAGCCATTTTACAAGTGCCTTGGTCACCCATTTTAAAAGAAACACGTGAAGATTCTTCTGTAAAAGACCCAAAAGAGCGCGAGAAACAATTCGGTCAATTTGATCACGTTCGACTTTATGGAACTGACTATCCAGATCGACTTAAAAAGGCAGGTTTTAATGTCGAAATCGTTACACTTGAACAATTAAACATCAAAGTTGATTATCAAAAAAGGATTTCCGTGATTCCTAATGAAGTAATATTTATTGCAAAAAAATAAGATCGTATGAAATTGAGGAATCGACTATTATTGTTAGGTTTTATCTCCTTTTTCCGGATTGGTGTATTTGCCCAATCAACTGATTTAATTAATTTCAGAAATTCGTTCATTAACGATTATCATAATGATAATCAATTATTTATAAATATTTTTGATCATTTGAATGCCGATTCTCTATCACGGAGAATTCTGCAAGCTTCACTTCAACTTGATGATTTTCGACTAAATCATGATACGCTGAATCAAATTGCAGCTGGCGAAAAACTTGGTCATTTATTTTGGTATATTGATCAAAAGCAACAGGCCTTTACCTATTTCAACGATGCACTTCAACTCGCTGAAAATAAACTCAAAAGTGAATCATATTTTGAATTATTGACTAAAACAATTTATATTTCTACTTATTTGATGCATGATGATTATACCTTGTCATCGTTAAAAAAACAATTGATTATCGCTGAAAAAACCAATAATAAACCATTGATAATGAACATTTTTAATGGAATTATCAGGATTTATCTCGCCAAAGGCAGTATTGATAAAGCAGGTATCTATTATCACTCGTTGCAGGAATTTATGGGTAAAAATCCTGATTATAAACTAACCATTAAAGATCAACTTGATTCGTGGAAATATATCCATTTAAGTTCGACAATTCAATCGCCTGATTTCTTTTCAGATAATTTGTATGCTGAAATTACACAATCGGGTTCTGCAACTGATATGTTGGCATTTTCAATCTATCATTTCGATACGGATGGGAATACCGGTTTTGAAATAAAAGCATTGGAAAGATTGATTAATCGATTTTCATCACCACAGGATGAGATGGCTTTTTGCGCGTTAAATGAATTAATATCAGCATATTATAAAAATACTGATCCTGGAAAATCTTTTGAATTTTCGTTAAATTCCATCAGATCTTTTGAAATATCAAACGAAAAGATATCTCAGAAAACACAAGAGGTTCTTCGATTACTACAGTCAGCAAACTTTGCTAATAAAATTATTGATGATCACAAATCAAGGGTTGCAGGTGGAATTGGAACTGAAATTTTCATTGGAATTCTACTTTTTTCTTTATTAAGTTTGTTTGTATTTTTGCTTGCTAAACTTAAAAAATTCGGCGTACAAAGTACAATTGAGAAAGCAAATGCGGAAATTCTATTCAAAAACTTGACAACAAATATTCAGCAAAGCGCGATTGAACTCGATGTATTGGTGCATGAAAGAGAACAGGAAATCCAATCTGAATTGATTGAATATTCCAAACTTGATACCGAACTCAAAGAAGCGTTAAAAAAGGCGGAAGAGGCAAATTATCTGAAGAACTCATTTCTATCCAATATGAGTCACGAAATACGTACGCCGCTCAACGGTATTTTAAACTATTCAAATTTATTAGAGGTCGAGCTTGCGATTATTGATAAACCTGAACTTTATGAGTACGCCAATTCTATTGAAAAGAGCGGTGAAAAATTACTTCATTTACTCAATAATATCATTGATATAAGCAGGCTTGAGGCAAATGATCTTGAATTAAAGATCGAGCCATGCGATATTATTTCAGTTGTTGATTCAGTGATTAATAATCTTCAACTTAAAGCAAAAGAAAAAGGTTTAAATATTATCAGGGATTTCTCTGAGATTCCTTTTGTAATGGCAGATATATCAACCATTAGCCGTGTGTTTAGTGAATTGATTGACAATGCAATAAGATATACAGAAAAAGGATTTATAAAATTGAGTATCAAAAAAATACCTAAAGTAAACCTGATCGAAATTAACATTCTCGATACAGGAATTGGTATCGATAAATCCTATTTACCTCAAATTTTTGAAGCATTTCGTCACGACAGTATTGGTTATACACGCCAATATCAAGGTACAGGTTTAGGATTACCACTCGCTCAAAGAATGACCGTGCGCATGGGTGGTGAATTTATTGTTGAATCAGAGAAAACTGTCGGAACAACCATTAGCATAAGACTAAACATAAGTGAAATAAATAAAACTGCACCCGAACAGCGTAAAATTGAAGTGCCGGTTTGGGAAAGAAAGAGTTTAAAAGATTTAAGAATATTATTGGTTGAAGATGATAAATCGAATATGTTGGTTATTTCAAAACTAATTGATGCAGAAACTACTGTAGCTAAAGCATTTGACGGCGATGAAGCCATAAAACTGGTAGTCCAAAATATGAATGATGATGTTGTTTTTGACTTGATGTTATTTGATATTAATCTACCCGCCCCATGGGATGGCGTAAAGTTGATGCAGTACATCAAAAATAAATATTCTCAATATCAGAATATACCATTTATTGCTCAGACTGCCTATGCCATGATTGGTGATAGGGAGAGATTTATTGATGCAGGTTTTAATGAATACCTCTCAAAACCAATTAAAAAAGTTGATCTCGTTAATGCGATTCATAAAGTAATAAAATAATTTTTTCACAAATTGATACTTGATATGAATGAAATTGTATATTTGTTTGAGAAAAGGGAGGCCTTAGATTATTTATCTGATGAGTATTTTATAAATCATAATCAGAACTAAAGAAAACGAGTCTAAACAATGAAGTTTAAATAGAATAAGGAGGATTCAAATAGTGAGTGAAAGCCTACCTAGCGCAGGATTAAAAGTACTTCTGATTGAAGACAATGAACTGAACCAAAAATTTGCTTTTGCGGTTTTAAAAAGATTTGGACATACTGCCGATATTGCAGAAAATGGTCGTATTGGCTGTGATTTGTTTCTTGCTAATAAATATGATTTAATATTAATGGATATTCAGATGCCAATCATGAATGGCATTGAAGCATCGATAGAAATAAGAAGACTGGAAAAAGAAAGAAATTTAGGTCATATACCGATCATAGCTGTTACAGCATTTGCTATGGAACACGACCGAAGAAACTGTATGGATGCTGGAATGGATGAATTTTTGACCAAACCATACAAGCCAGCTGATCTGGAACATAAAATCAAAACAGTATTAAAGTAATCCACTGAATTTCTATTATATTTTAGAATAAAAAAAATGCGATGGAAGCCATCGCATTTTTTTTATGATACATATTGATTAACAGCATTCTATCGCTGAATAATCAATTTTTCGGTAATACTTTCTCCGCCATTAACAATCTTGATGAAATAGATCCCATTTTTCAAATCAGTTGCACGAATAGCTTCGTGTTTTTTACCGGATAATATAGTTTCAAAAACCTTTTCACCCATCAAATTCATAATGATAATTTGACTTCCAGCTGTAGGAAAATCACTTATTTCCAAATTAAATGAACCATTGTTTGGATTAGGTGTAATTTTCAATCCCGATTCAGAAAGTAATTGATCAATTCCTGTACAATTGTCAACTTGAATGATGAGATTTTCAACATTGGTACCGGCACCGCATTCATTTAATCCATGTGCACTTAAACTTGCTTGTCCAATCCATCCTTCAGCCCATTGAATTGTGATATCCAAGCCTTCTCCGCTTATAACTCCTGCATCAGCCGGTGTTAAATTCCAGAGATAACTATCTGCATTTGCTACAGCTTCAATTGAATAAGAATTGTTTCCGTCCATACAAACGATAGTTAGGCCACTGATAGGACCAACTAAACCAGGATATGGTAAAAAATTCAACACAAGATCATCAGTAACAGTTTGGTCAACCGGTCCGTATGCCGTAAGGCTAAGGGTTACGAAGGTGTTGTCATAGTCATCCTGACTTGGGAAATACATTGCATTTAACATGGTAATATCATCAAAACTTCCATTTCCAGTCGTTTCCCATAAAACATTATTGTAATTTTCAGCAGTCGCAACGGTTTGAAAGCCAACTGACTCACAAATAGCAGCATCTTCACCGGCATTTACATTAACCAATGGTACTGAAGCAGGAAGATCAATATAATCGACCCATGCGCAGTCACTTCCAGACGAAGTATTGCCATTTTTAACATAAACCCATTTCAATATGTGTAAACCGGGTGTTAATGGAATCGCAACTCTTTCCCAGTTTGTTTCGCCCGAAACTTCGTCCCATAATACTTCATCGACAAAGAAATGCAGGAAATCGAAGTTTGTTTGTGATGAAGTCTTGCGGAAATAAGCAATTGAATCACCGTTTGCTACAATCATTGTCAGTGTCATTTCTGAAGTTTGGTTGTTGCCGATCGCACCTGATTTCGCACTGTATTCTCCTTCATACTTTTCGTCAGGTACAATCGTCCAAGGAGAACTTCCAGCGGTTTGCCAGTCGTACATTGTAAAATCGCCAGTTTCAAAATCTTCGATAATAAGACCAAC
>CANNKD010000010.1 GCA_947505205.1 Bacteroidota bacterium
CTCTGGTGGCCGAATGGATTAGGCAATCAATATTTATATCGTTTTGAAATTTCAATGATTGCAAATGATCAAATAGTTGATAAACAAACTATTAAAACTGGCATACGAAATCTTGAGTTGATTAACGAGCCAGATTCTATCGGACAAAGTTTCTATTTCAAAGTGAATGGCGTTCCTGTTTTTATGAAAGGATCGAATTATATTCCGATGGATAACTTCATTACAAAGATTACTCCGGCGCGAACGCGAAAATTA
This sequence comes from Bacteroidota bacterium, assembly GCA_947505205.1. Lineage (GTDB taxonomy): Bacteria > Bacteroidota > Bacteroidia > Bacteroidales > F082 > CAJBPB01. The sequence goes on from CANNKD010000010.1 coordinate 256, forward strand.
CTGATTGATGCAGCAAAAGTGAATATGAATATGATTCGTGTTTGGGGCGGTGGCATTTATCCCGACGATGATTTTTATGATGATTGCGATAGTTTGGGCTTATTGGTTTGGCAGGATTTTATGTTTGCCGGATCGATGTATCCATTTGATGATCAGTTTATTAATAATGTTGAGAAAGAAACATCGGAACAGATTCAGCGCCTTCGCTCACATCCGTCTTTGGCACTTTGGTGTGGCAATAATGAAGTAAGTGAGGCTTTTCATAATTGGGGTTGGCAGAAATCTTTGCAATGGTCAGCGAAGGATTCGATTAAAATTTGGCACGGATATCAATTATTATTTGAGAAAATATTGCCTGATCTTGTAAAAATAAATGATTCTGGACGGCCTTATTGGCCAAGTTCGCCTTCCATCGGTTGGGGACGAAAGGAAAGTATGACGCAAGGGGACAGCCATTATTGGGGTGTGTGGTGGGGCGAAGAACCATTTACGAATTACGAGGAAAAAGTGGGGCGATTTATGAGCGAATTTGGCTTTCAATCGATGCCTGAAATGACATCCATTAGAAAGTTTGCAAATGCTGACCCGCTTCAACTTGAAGATTCATTAATACAGGCTCATCAAAAACATAATCGAGGTAAGTATTTGATTGATAAATATATGGAACAACAATTCCCCGTTCCCGAAAAGTTGGACGATTATGTTTATGTAAGTCAGTTGGTTCAGGCAGCCGGAATGACTAAGGCCATTGAGGCGCATCGAAGGGCAATGCCGCGTTGCATGGGAAGTTTATATTGGCAGCTGAACGACAGTTGGCCTGCCATTTCGTGGTCGTCCATCGATTATTATGGGAATTGGAAGGTTTTGCATTATCAGTTGAAAAAGGCCTTTGCTCCGGTTTTGATAAGTTTTGAAAAAAAGGAAGGCTTTGTAAACATATTTATTGTCAATGATTTACGCAACGAAGTTCATGGAAAGTTGGAATTAAAATTATCCACTTTTTCAGGTGAAATACTGGATTCTGTGACACAGGAAATAGTCGTCCGGCCTGCTTCAAGTGAAGTTTTCATTTCGTGGCCAGAATACAAAAAATTCGATGTTACAAAATGCTATATTCAAGTCCAATTATTAGTGAATGAGCAAGTTACTGCCGAAAATATTTTTTATTTTGTAGATGAAAAGTATTTGTCGCTTTCTAACGAGCAACCGAAAATCGAAGTCGCACAAGTTCGTGATTTCATGATGCTGACGCTTTCGTCAACAGCGCTTGTGAAAGATCTGAGGCTTCAAAGTAACGATCCGGATGGTTTCTTTGAGAGCAATTTTGTAGATTTGACGCCTGATTCAAAACGAACGATTGTTTTTAAACCATCAGGAAATGTTGAGCTGAAAAATTTGATTTTTACATACAATTCACTGAACGGAATGATGCATTCAGATTAATAAACAAGGTTATCAAATATTCAAATCATGAAACAATTAATTTATCTTATTCTACTATTCATAGCTGTTTCGCAACTTTCTGCTCAACAGACATTTAAGATTTTAACGTATAATATCCGTTTGGATACACCGGATGATGAGCAGAATGCCTGGGTTTTCAGAAAAGATTCCGTGGGCTTATTTTTGTCAAACACACATCCCGATTTTTTTGGTCTTCAGGAGGTAGTGCACAATCAATTGATGGATTTACAATTATCACTTACTGAATATCAGTATGTTGGAGTTGGAAGATTAGATGGAAAAACACATGGTGAATATTCTCCGGTTTTTTTCAATAAAGGAAAGTTCGATCTGTTGAAAAATGGTAATTTCTGGCTTTCTGAGACACCCGAAATTCCCGGTTCAAAGGGTTGGGATGCTGCTTGTGAGAGAATTGTTAGCTGGGCCAGTTTGAAATCGAAGGAAAGTAAGGATACAATCTTTGTTTTCAATACGCATTTTGACCATATGGGTAAAGTGGCACGTTTTGAAAGTGCTAAATTAATTTTAAAAAGAATCAGTCAGATTGCACAAAATCATGCAGTTGTATTAATGGGAGATTTCAATTCTCCTACATCCGAAAACGCATACAAGTTACTTTCAGATTTTTCAATATCAAAATTGACAGATGTCAGAAACGCACAATCAGTTTTGGATTCACAGATTACTTTCATGGGTTTCGATCAGGAGACTGAAAATGATGCACTTATTGATTTTGTGTTTGTCAACAAGCATTTCAAGCCGATTGCTTATCAGGTGAAAAAAATAAATGACCGGAATTTTTATTTTTCCGATCATTTACCTGTTTATACTGAAATTCAATTGATTAAGTAGAAAATATATGTTTCACTTCGAGAGCCTCAGTGGCCAATCTTTATTCTTCTAACTTCGATCTATTTCTCTAACTCTTTGTAAACCAAAGCACTGGCACCAACAATGGCAGCGTCGCCACGTTTCAATTGCGATGGTAATACTTTGATTTTATTTTTGAAAGTTGCCAAGAGATTTTTCTCCATGCTTTCAATAGTTGGTTTAAAGATAAAATCACCGGCAGCAGTCGGACCACCAAAGAGGAAAATGGCTTCCGGACTTAAATGATGGGCCGTATCAGCCAGACCTTGTCCGAGCCATTTACCGGTCATTTCGAATACTTCTAATGCAATTTTGTCTCCTTTTTCAGCGGCTTCAAAAATAATTTTCGAATCTAATTCATGAAAGTTGTAATTGGCAAGTTCGCTGTTTGTGTCGTTGTATTTTGCCATCAATTCAAAAGCAGTTCTTTTCATTCCCGGAGCAGAGCAGTAAGCTTCCAAATGGCCTAAGCCACCACAACCGCATAATCGTCCGTTTGGAACGAGAACTGTGTGCCCGCATTCGCCGGCAAAGCCATCGTGGCCATAAACCAAATCTCCATTGACAACGATACCACTTCCAACGCCCGTTCCTAAAGTGAAGATTACAAAATTCTTCATCCCTTTGGCGCCGCCATAAATCATTTCGCCAATCGCAGCTGCATTCGCATCGTTTGTGATGGCAAGTGCTTTCAAATCAGGAAACTTTGCTCTTAATAACTGAATAAAAGGAACCACGCCCTTGAACGAAAGATTGGGTGCCTGTTCGATGTTTCCTGTATAGTAGTTGGCATTGGGCGCACCAATACCAATTCCCATAATATCAATATCCTTATTCAGTTTCTTCAGCGAGTTTATCAATTCGTGAATGGCAGTACTCAGTTCCTCAATGTATTTATGGATATCACCATGCCCGGGCGTTAAAATATTGCCTTTTACCAGCACGGTTCCATCTTTGTCAACCACACCAATAGCGGTATTGGTTCCTCCAATATCGACGCCTATTGCAACTTTTATCATAGTAGAATTTTTTGAATTGTTTTTCATGAAATTTTCAAATGTCATCGTTATGAAGTTTGATGAACGAAGCCGAAAAATCGAACTGTAATTGACGTGATTACGCAAACAACCCATCAGTTTACTGAGCGATTTTTCGAATTCAATGTTCATACTTAAATTCTCCAAACAAAATAGCTATGCTTTTCTGATTTTACTTCCTTTCACTGCGTAGAAGAAAATATACAGATAGCAAATTGCCGGAACAATAAAGGCCAGCGAATAACCCGAAACATCGGCAACTTTTCCCATAATCAAAGGGATGATTGCGCCACCAAAAATTAAAGTATTGATAATCCCGGAAGCGGTGCTCAGTTCACCCGGATCGAGGTCTTTTACGGCAAGTGTGAAGATATTTGGGAACATAATTGAATTGAACATCCCGATTGAGATCACTGTCCAAAGAGCAATATTACCGGTTGTGAAAGAAGTTATAAGGGCCAAAGCGGCTGCTACCAAAGCAAAGACGGCCAATGATTTTCCGGCATTACCTTTGCCAAATTGCATGAAAAGGAAGTTGACGACTGCAACACCCATAAACACGAGACCGATATTCCAGCTCCATTCTGTTACAAAAGAACCCGAAACCAAGGCAAGTAACAGCACCAATCCAACGTAAGTGTATTTCTTCACATTATCGGTCATATTCGAAAGCATGATTGATCCAAAGAATCTTCCGACCATGGCACCGCCCCAATAAATGGCAACGTATTTTCCGGCCAAAACAGGATCGATATTCACGGAAGTCTTTAAATAATTGAGTATCAATCCGCCAATGCCAACTTCTGCACCGACATAAAAGAATATCCCCAAGGCACCCAACAACATATGCGGATAACGCCAAACGCTCTTGCGTTCTTGTGTTGAACCGCCGCTAACATCGGGAAGTTTGGTAAGAAAAATGGCAATGGCAACGAGTACCACAATTACGCCAATGATGATGAACGGCATCTGTACGGTCTGTGCTTTTTGAACTGCCGTGAGCATTTCACTTGCGCCGGTGAAAATAAATACAGCAATGATCCATGGAGCAACCATGGTTGCAATGGAGTTGAGTGCCTGCACCAGATTCAGTCGCCCGCCAGCCGATTCTTCCGATCCCAATGCTGTAACATAAGGATTAGCAGCCGTTTGCAGGAAAACTACACCAGAAGCGAGTACGAAAGTGGCTGCCAAAAACAGCGGAAATGAAGGTACGGTCGCGGCCGGGAAAAACAGGAAGCTTCCGGCTGCCATCAATAATAGTCCAGCAATTAAAGCGCTTTTATATCCTATTTTCTTGATATACAATCCAATAGGGATTGAGATGATTGCATAAGTGATAAAAAATGCGAAACTCAATAGCTGAGCTTCAAATTCTGTTAAAGCAAAAATATCTTTCACCTTACCGCTTAGCGTGATGATAAAAGTGGTGGCAAATCCAAAAATAAAGAAGATGGATCCGAATACAGTCATTCCCAGACCATAGTTAGCGTTTTTTTGTTCCATTATTGGGTAATTTTTGTAATTTTTAATCATTGCCCGGTTCTCCCAAACCGATGACAAGCAAAAATAAAAATAAAACAATCACATTGAGAGTTTTGGGGTTTAATTGAAAAAATAGTTTGAAATTTTGGAAGTATGTAATATGAGAGTTTCGTAGTTCAAGCATATTAGTAGTACTTTTGGTGCGTATTATATTAAAATCAAAACAGTGAAAAAGAAGTTTTTAACATTTATAGGTTTGATAAGTATTACAGTAATACTTTCAAGTTGGGGATGGGTCGGCCACGAAAAGATTAACACAGCTTGTGGATTGTCATTTAATACTGAAATGGCACTGTTTAATGTTTGGATTCCTACTTTGGCCGAGTATGCGTCTTATGCAGATGATCGAAAGGGATGGGATCCAACCGAAGGACCCAAACATTATATCGATATTGATAATTATCCCGAGTTTGTTGCAATAGGTCATATTCCGCAAACTCTTGATTCAGTGATTGCTATCCACGGAACAACCTTCGTTTATGATCAGGGAATTCTGCCTTGGGCAACCCTTACTACTTTCGATTCATTACAGGCTTGTTTCGAGCGTCATGATTGGTCAAAAGCCGTGCTCTTTGCTGCCGACCTGGGTCATTATGTTGCAGACGGACACATGCCGCTTCATATTACCAAGAATTACAATGGTCAGAATTCAGGTAATAACGGAATCCATTCGAGATACGAATCAATCATGATCAATGCATATATTTCTGAAATCGTTTATAATGGATTCGAAATTGCTGAAATACAAAATGTTAACCAATATGTTTTCGATTATTTATATACTGATTACGGATATGTCGATTCTGTTTTGGCAGCTGATAATTATGCTTATGCTTTAGCTGGAAATAATAGTTCACAGGTTTATAAACAGGCACTCTGGGACAAATCGAAGAGTTTTACAATTCCATTATTCAAAAATGCATCACATGCGCTAACCGAATTGATTTATAGTGCCTGGGCTCGTGCCGGTAAACCTGATATGTCACCCGATTTTGTATATTCTCCAAGCGATGAAAATGCGTTTTCGTTACAACAAAATGTGCCAAATCCTTTTTGTACAACAACGCAAATAACTTATAAACTGAAGTATAATTCAGAGATATTTCTTGGGGTTTATGACCAATCCGGCCAGCAAATTGCTGTTCTCGCAACTGGTCAACAAGAAAAAGGAACGTACACGATTGATTGGAAATCTGAAAATATAATATCCGGCGTTTACTATTTAAAGTTGAAATCAAACAGTTTTGTTGCTACCAAAAAGATGATTCTGCTGAGATAAACTTCGGGATTTTCGTTTGATTTTGACGTCTCTGCATTACTTTGTCAGAAATATTTAACCGGGAACTTATTTTTTTACGTCTGGATACTATTTAGCATATATATTTGCAATCTGATTAAACTAAAATGCGATGAAAAAACTAACTTACTTGTTTGTATTATTCGTTCTTGCTTCAATGGCATCATGCAGCAAATCACCTGTTAATCCTGATAATAACCAGGGAACTGAATTTAAATTTGTTAGTCTGGTTTCTCAGGATACCGCACTTCCAATAAACGGTATTACTTCTGTGGAAGCAGCAGCTACCGGAACCAATTTAAGTTACACCTGGACAGCAAGTTATGGCACCTTTATAGGAAGTGGAAAAAGTGTAAAATGGACAGTTTGCCATGCCGATCGATTCACCGTAACTTGTGAAGTGAAAGATGATCAGGGTCACTCAGACTCAAAAACTGTTTCGATCAATGTACATGAGTAGATTATTTTTTTCGCTGATTTTCTTTTCTTTTGCATTTACTATTCAGTCGTTTTCTCAATGTTGTTCAACAGGTAGCCCGGTTGGAGCTTCGGTTTACGTTGGTGTTTTGAATAAAAATAGTCTGCGCACAATTGCCTATTATCGACACAATAGCTCAAACACCTATTACGAAGGAACCTCTATAAATGACGAAAACGATCAGCTTGAGTCGTCCAATTACAATTTCATGGGGTTTGCTTTTGGATACGGAATTACCAAACGACTCACAGCTGAAACAGATTTAGGGTATTTCTTCAATAAAACACAAATTTTTAAATCCATTGACTACGCTGAAAAGGGTTATGGACTTTCGACCGGTGGTGTTACCTTAAAATATGGTGCACTGGTGAAACCGGCAAAGCAGTTCGAATTGACCCTCGGCGCAGGGTTTCGCTATCCGTTAAGCAGTGATCCGCAAATGGTTGACGGTGTGCAGTTGTCGCGAGATGTTCAACCTTCGACAAATGCATTTGCTGTTTCGGGCATGATTTTTCTCAACAAAGGCTTTCCGGATATTAAAATGAGGTTATTTTCAATCAATCGCTATGATCATAATTTTGAAGACAAATTGAATTATAAATATGGCGATATGCTCATGAATTCAATTTTTGTGTCGAAATTAATTGCGAAAAGATTGATGGGGATTTTGCAAGTCAGAAGCGAAGTTCGCTGGCACGATCAGGATAACAAAGAAACAAGATCGAATAGCGGAAATTTTTTATTGATCGCCTCACCTCAGCTCAGCTATTCAATTGCCGGAAAGTGGAATATGTCGCTTTTGTATGATATTCCTATATATAAAAATTACAATGGCAAGCAATTAACACCATCATATTCGGTTGCTCTTGGTTTAACAAGGGATTTTAATCTTGCGAAAAAGTCAAAGACTTCAGATGTGATCGAATCAATGAAATAACCGTGATAAACTGTAAGTTAAAGTTATTTTTGGTTGGTATTTTACTCGTAGGTTTGATTTCTTGCAAGAAAAAAACAGACGATCCACCTGCACCTGTTCCAATTATTACCATAAATTTCATTGATCAATTTATTCCTGATCAAATCCCTGTTATCGTAATGCTTTCTGAGCCCGACGGCAAGCTTATACTTGATACTGTTTGCTCATTGAATGGTACTTACACGTTATTTCTACCTTCCGGGAAGAGTAATCCTGATCAAATGATGGTTACGGTTGTTCGATCTGAGATTACCTGGCATAATCTCACTTCCACCATCAATACCTACACAGATATTGCAAATGGTTCAACGTGGACAATACAGGGGGTTAAACCGGATACACTTGGAAACGCGCATATTACTTTGGAAAATATGCCAGCAGTCAATGGCCCGATTATCTACGCAAATTCAGGTTATCATACCTTAACTTTTAATCCGACAAACCGGACATTGCCGCTGTATAAAACACCAGACGATTTGTATATTAAGATTCAAACAATTGAGGGTCAGTATTTTACATATAAAAGTAACCTTTTAACTTCAGGTGCCTTTAATATTGACATGAGTAATATTGAACCTACATCATCTCAATCCATTACACTGCCCATGGAGGTTCTGAATTATGACGCTGAACTTTATGGGTATAGAAATGGAGATTTTGATTCTCCAATTCCAATTTTGGCCGATAAATTGTTCAGTGATGGCAACCCAACAAGTTTGCTACAATTGAATTATCCACCATCCATTTTTTCTGGATTTCACACTAAAATAATGTTGCAGGAAGATTATATGTCAGAAAATCAATGGTTTTATCAATCGGAAGGAGCTATTCCAACAGAGTTTATTAAAATTGATGCCGAAATTACTGCAATGCAAAGTGAAATAGGTTCGCTGAATGTTCAATCAACGGGAACCTATGAAATGCTCGCTGCACACTGGCAATTTGTTGACCATGCAGCCTTGTTTTACGAATGGCAGGTTTATACACCAAATACAAATCAGACCATTATATTACCTGAAATTGGTCCGGACTTCAAACAAATGTTCTCAACATTAAGTCTTGATTCACTTAATTTTCAATATACTGAATTAGTTGATCTTAAACAACTTAGTTCTTACGACGCGTTGATTTCGAAGTTATTCGATACGCAGCATCCAACCCAAATGGATCGCTATGAGGCAAGTATATTGAGAAAGAATGTCATAATCCGCAAATAAAACTTTCATCCTTCACGAAATTTTAAATCTCTCAAAAAAGTAGATTGCGGTGGTTTTTGCCAATTTTCAATGAAGAATAATTTTGATTCCGTATTTCTCTTTTTCTCCCTCATAATTGCAGTGTTTAAAACTATTTCCAGATTTTTACTGATATAATCCTAATTTGTAATAATTTTAAACCTGATTTTAGATTACAATTTCGTATTCGGAGTTCAAAAGTGTTGTTAATTATTTCATTTTCAAGTTCATGGCAAACAGGAGAAGTTTTCTTAAAAAGTCACTTTTATTAAGTTTCACAGCAATATTACCTTTTAAATTTATCAGAGCAGCAACTCGGGAAATTAGCGATAGTAATTTTTTATCACCTGCTTCTGGGCCGATGGTAATTTCCACATGGAGCCATGGTTTGGCAGCCAATGAAGCTGCAGCGGCAGTTTTGGCCGAAAACGGGAAGGCACTTGATGCGGTTGAAAAGGGTGTGATGGTGCCAGAAGCAGATCCCAATGTTACTAGTGTTGGCTTGGGTGGTTTGCCCGATGCTGATGGAAATGTTACACTCGATGCCTGCATTATGGCTCCGAACGGGAAAGCTGGTTCTGTAACCTATTTGCAACATATTCTTCATCCGATTTCCGTGGCCCGGATGGTAATGGAAAAAACGCCGCATGTGATTTTGTCGGGCGAAGGAGCGCTTAAGTTTGCGCTTGACAATGGTTTTGAAAAGACAAGCCTTCTAACAGAAAATGCCAAGGCTCAATGGGAAAAGTGGAAAGCATCGGGTGCGCGATATGCGCCTCAGGCAAACTGGGAAAACCATGATACCATCGGTTTAATTGCGATCGACAATGTGGGCGATATTGCCGGAGCCTGCACCACAAGTGGAATGGCCTTCAAACATCCCGGAAGAGTTGGCGATTCGCCCATTATTGGTGCCGGATTATTTGTTGACAACAAAGTGGGTGCTGCCACGGCAACCGGAGAGGGTGAAGTTGTTTTAAGAACATTGGGTTCATTTTTGATTGTGGAGTTGATGCGCAATGGCATGAGTCCGCAACTAGCTTGCGAAAAGGCAATAACACGTTTGGCCGAATCAGTTCATGTGCATAAAAATATGCAAGTCGGATATATTGCCATCAATAAAGCAGGCGAAATAGGTGCATTCGCCTTGCGTTCTGGATTTCAGTATGCTTTATATCAAAATGGTGAAAATCAATTGCTTAATGCAGGATTTTTACTTCCCTGGGAGTAATATCAGAATCAATTCATTGGAAAGTCTGATTTTCTGTGTTTTAATGCACAATGAATGACTGTTAAATCAAAATTATTCAGTTTATGTTAAAGAGATTTTTTTTCATCTTGATTGTTGGGCTGTTTTTTTCGTGTGATAAAAAGGAAAAAACTGATATCTCTATCATTCCAAGGCCAGAGAAATATTTGGTTTCAGAAAATGGAACCATCAAATTAAACAATGAAACGCGCATCATTTATGAAGATCCGAATCCTGCATTGCGGTTTCTTGCCGAGGATTTAGCAAATCAAATGAAGGCCAGAATCAATTTACATCCGGCGGTGATTTCGCTAAGTGAAGCCAAATCTATCGGGAATGACATTACTCTATCAGTAAACCTGGCTGATTCAGCGTATGGAAATGAAGGTTATGTGATAAATCACAATGGATTTAAGTTTGTGAGTATTCAGGCGAACAGCACGAAAGGTGTGTTTTATGGAGTACAATCACTTTTACAACTACTTCCAATTCAGGAGATTAAAACAGAAATTGTTGAATTGCCGGCAATAACTATAAACGACAATCCTCGTTTTGAATATCGTGGAATGCATCTCGATGTGAGCAGGCATTTCTTTCCTGTAGCTTTCATTAAACAATATATCGATTTAATGGCGATGTATAAATTCAATACTTTTCATTGGCATCTTACCGATGATCAGGGTTGGAGAATTGAGATCAAAAAATATCCAAAGCTGACGCAAATTGGTTCAATACGTGCCAAAACCATGATTGGGAAGGATTTTGGAGAGAACCAAAAATTCGATAATACACCTTATGGCGGATTTTATACACAAGATGACATTCGTGAAATAGTCGAATACGCCTCACAAAAAAATATTACCATCATACCTGAAATAGAAATGCCAGGCCATTCATTGGCTGCCCTGACAGCCTATCCTGAAATGGGTTGCTCTGGTGGACCATATGAGGTTGGTGAAAGTTGGGGTGTTTTTGAGGATGTGTATTGTGCTAAAGATCAAACTTTTACATTTATTGAAGATATTCTTACAGAGGTCATTGATGTGTTTCCGGGAACATATATTCATATTGGTGGTGATGAAGTGCCGAAAACGCGGTGGAAAAATTGTCCTGCATGCCAGAAACGCATGAAAACAGAAGGTTTAAAAACCGAAGAGGAACTCCAAAGCTATTTTATTGGCCGGATTGAGAAATTTCTTGTTTCACACAACCGCCGGTTAATTGGCTGGGACGAAATTTTAGAAGGCGGTCTGCCACCCGAAGCAACGGTTATGTCGTGGCGCGGAACAGAGGGCGGAATAGCTGCTGCAAAAATGGGACATAATGTAATTATGACACCGGGAAATAAGTGCTATTTTGATCATTACCAGGGAAATACAGAAAACGAACCACTTGCAATCGGGGGTTTGACAAAAGTTTCGGAGGTGTATGCTTATGAGCCCATTCCTGAAGAATTAAATGCTGATCAGGCAAAGCATATACTTGGTGCACAAGCAAATGTTTGGACAGAATATTTGCCTAATCCTGTGAATGTTACATATATGGTACTTCCAAGAATGGCAGCGCTTGCCGAGGTTGTTTGGTCGCCAAAAGAAAAACGTGATTGGAAAATATTTTATGCTAAACTGAATTATCATTTCGATTTGTATAAATGGATGAAGCTCAATTATTGTCAAAGTGTTAATAATTTGTATTTCAGGGTTATGCAGAATGAAAATAAACAAAAAAGATTGAATATTGAATCCGAAATCCCGGATGCTGTTATCCATTTTACATTGAACGATAGTATTCCAACAAACGAGTCAAAAATTTGGGTGAAAAACATGAATTTGGAAGAAATTGAAAAAATAAATGCGGCTCAATTTGTGAATGGAAAGCAAATTGGGAAAGTGTTTTCAAAGAATTTTGTTATTGATAAACTGTAAGTTATATGAGAAAACTATCAGAATATGCCTTTGCTATATTGTTAGGATTTAGCCTGTTACATGTTTCCTGTCAGCGCAAAAATTCGGCTGTTGATTACGTAAATCCTTTTATCGGAACCGATGGACATGGGCATACATTTCCGGGTGCTACCCTGCCTTTCGGAATGGTACAATTGAGTCCTGATACGCGGAAAGATTCGTGGGATGGCTGTTCAGGCTATCATTATTCTGACCAGCAAATCCTTGGTTTCAGCCATACACATTTAAGCGGCACAGGTGTTGGCGATTATGGCGATGTTCGTTTGATGCCAACCATCGGAAAACTTAAATTAGATGCCGGGGATGACCAGAAAGATGGCTATCGTTCAGGCTTCAGTCACTCGGAGGAAGAGGCTGTTCCCGGTTATTATTCAGTTAAACTTTCTGATTATCAGGTAAAAGTAGAGTTGACAGCAACCGAACATGCCGGGTTTCATCGCTATTCTTTTCCTAAATCAAAACAAGCCCATATTGTGATTGATTTGTTTGAAAGTGTAGTTTCTGAACGTATTTTGGCTTCCGAAATACATTTTCTGAATGATTCTGTGGTTTGTGGTTTCCGCCGCACAAAAGGCTGGGCAAATGATCAACATTGTTATTTTTATGCAGTTTTCTCGAAGCCTTTTTCATCTTTTGGAATTCGGGTTGATGGGGATGAAAAAGGACAGGCGCGTAGTGCTGCAGGAATAAATCTTATTGCCTGGACTGATTTTGAGACAGCTCAAAATGAACAAATTATGGTGAAAGTCGGGATTTCAGCGGTTGATATCGAGGGAGCTAAACAAAATTTATCGAGTGAAACTCCTGGTTGGGACTTTGATAAAGTTAGAAAAGATGCCCTGAAAAAATGGAATGATGAGCTTCAAAGGATTGAAGTGAAAGACGAAAATCAGGTAAATAAAACAATTTTTTACACAGCCATGTATCACACCTTGATTGCGCCCAACGTTTTTAGTGATGTTGATGGCAGGTATCGCGGTCATGATAAACAGGTTCATCAAGATACTGTAAATAAGCATTATACAGTTTTTTCACTTTGGGATACTTTTCGTGCTTTGCATCCATTTTTTACGATTATTGAGCGTGAACGAACCGGATCTTTTGTACAAACTATGCTTGATATGGCGGAACAAGGTGGATTACTTCCTGTTTGGGAACTGGCTGGAAATGAGACTGGTTGTATGATTGGCTATCACGCTGTCCCGGTTATTGCCGATGCCTGGATAAACGATATTCGGAGTTTTGATGGGAATAAAGCATTGAAATACATGCAATTAAGTGCCGATCAGAATCATTTGGGATTAGAATGGTATAAGAAATTAGGATATATTCCTGCCGACAAAGAAAGTGAATCCGTTTCAAAAACGCTCGAATATGCCTATGACGATTGGTGTATTGCAAAAATGGCTGAAAGCCTGAAACAAGATTCTGTTATGAAAGTTTTTTCAAAAAGAGCTGAGTCGTATAAAAATCTGTTCGATCCCACAACAAAATTCTTCCGTGGCAGGCAAAATGGTGGATTTATTTCTCCATTTGATCCAACACAGGTTAATTTCATGCTCACTGAAGCAAATTCCTGGCAGTACAATTTCTTTGTTCCGCAGGATATTCAAACACATATTCAACTGATTGGCGGTGATCTGGCTTATGAGAAAATGCTTGATCAACTTTTTTCTGCTCCATCCGAATTAAATGGTCGTCAGCAAGCTGATATCACTGGTTTAATTGGGCAGTATGCCCACGGAAATGAGCCAAGTCACAATATGGCTTATTTGTATAATTTCGTTCAGAAACCAGCTAAAACACAGGTTTTTGTGCGAAAAATAATGGATGAAATGTATACGGATAAACCGGATGGTTTGTGTGGGAACGAGGATTGCGGACAAATGTCGGCCTGGTATGTGATGAGTGCGATGGGATTTTATCCGGTTACGCCGGCATCGTCTATTTACGTTTTAGGTTGTCCACGATTCAAAGAGATGACGATAAATCTTGAGAATAAGAAGAAATTTAGCATTCAAGCTGATCATTTAAACTCCGAAAATCGGTTTGTCAAATCAGTCAGGCTTAATGGAAAACCTTATTTGAAATCGTTTATTGATGCAAAAGATATCCAATCGGGTGGCGAACTTATATTTGAAATGGATACGGTTGCATCAACTTTATTTGGGATCGGAAAAGGCAATTATCCTGTTCAATATATTGAAAATGAATCACTTATACCGGTTCCTTCTATTCATTCCGATGGAAAAACATTTACTGAAACCTTGACGATTACGATGGGACATATCGATTCAACGGTGGTGATAGCCTACACTACAAATGGAAAAGAGCCAACGCTTTCGTCGAAACATTACGAATCGCCAATTATCATTAACCGCACAACCAATTTAAAAGTGAAAGCCTATAAGTTTTCGCATAGTAGTGAAACGATTGAAGCAGATTTTTTTAAAATTGCCAGCGGCAGAACCATCACACTTTCGAATGAATATAATCCGCAATACCACGCCGGTGGCGATAATGCCTTAATTGATCACCTGCGTGGCACAAGCGATTTCAGAACTGGCGCCTGGCAAGGATATTATGGCGTCGATTTGGTTGCAGTGGTCGATCTCGGAAATCAGCAGTTGGTAAAAAAACTCGAAATTGGATTTTTACAAGATCAGAATTCCTGGATTTTTATGCCGCTATATGTTGAATTTCAAATTTCTCTGGATGGAATCAATTATGAATCTTTGGGAAAAATTTACAACACTGTCTCAGATAAGGAAAATGGTGGTTTCATAAATATATTTGCCAGAAAACTTGATAATCAAATTGTTAGATATGTGAAGGTAATCGGTTTAAATCGTGGAGATTGCCCTGATTGGCATGTGGGGAAAGGTGAGCCTGCCTGGATTTTTGCTGATGAAATTGAAATTGAATAATGTGCTAATTCGACAATTTGAAAATTCGGCAATAAGACAATGAGACATTCGGCAATTTGGAAATTGAGTATCCCATAAAGAGCCTTCCGCATAGCGGATAAAGTATTGTAGAAATGAATTCCCGCAAACAAATACCTCGTAGAGGTTCAACAATTATTACCTTACCCGAGTAAATCAATAATTTTTTGTTACAAAAATTTATAATTCAATTGAAATCGCAACTACTTTGTTAACTTTGACAAAAATTCAAAAAATAATGAAAATATTATCTATCATCAGTCTGATATTCAGCCTATTACTCACTTCAGAAGTGATTGGCCAGGAAACGGAAAAGAAAGAAGTGAAAAAAGTGTATGAGTTCACCATTGAAAAGGAAAACCCACACACACCAGTTCCAAACCAATATCGTTCAGGTACTTGCTGGAGTTTTGCCGGTATCAGTTTTGTAGAAGCAGAAATACTGCGAGCCACAGGGAAATCGTATAATCTCTCCGAAATGTTTATTGTACGACACGCTTATTCTGACAAAGCGAAGAAATATGTGCGACTTCACGGTAGCCTCAATCTGGGCTGTGGAGGCGTCCTGAATAATGTGACTTATGTGATCAAAAAATATGGCCTGATTCCGGATGAATTTTATGCAGGTTTGGTAATTGGAGAAGAGAAACACATTCACGGCGAAATGGACGATGTACTGAAAGCATACACCGACGCCGTTTTGAAGAATGGAAACCGCAAACTTACACCCGTTTGGAGTAAAGGTTTTGATGCACTACTCGATACGTATTTGGGTGAAGTTCCTTCCGGATTTGTTGTGGACGGAAAAAAGTATAATCCCGTCAGTTTTGCAGCTGCAACAAGTTTTAATCCAGATGATTATATCGATTTGGGTGCTTATCTTGATCAGGATTTGTATAAACCGTTTGTGTTGGAAATTCCTGATAACTGGAACTGGGGATTTACCTATAATGTTACATTGGATGAAATGATTGAGTCGCTCAACAATGCAATTGACAATGGATATACAGTTGGTTGGGGTGCCGATGTGGGTGAAAAGGGATTTTCGTGGAAAAATGGTGTCGCTATTATACCCGAAGACAATCTGACCGACTTGAGCGGGACCGAAAAGGAGAAATGGGAAGCACTCACAGCCGCCGAAAAGAAAAGTTCACGTTATGCTTTTGAAGAAATTGTGAAAGAAAAAACAATAACCCCTGAACTGCGCCAATTGGCTTATGACGACTTTGAAACCACCGATGACCACAGTATGTTGATTGTTGGAAGAGCCAAAGATCAAAATGGAAACATATATTACAAAGTGAAAAATTCATGGGGAACAGAGGATCAAATTTATAAAGGTTATTTCTTTGCTTCCGAAGCTTATGTGAGGTACAAAACCATCAATATTTTCATGCATAAAGATGCTGTGCCAAATCAACTGATGAAGAAATTTAATTTGTAAATATCTTATATACAGTAGTTTAAGTTTTTTAACTCAAGCTGTTTGTTCGACTTTACTTAATGAATCGATAGAGCGCAATTGATCAATGCTGATATATTGTATTCGGATTCAGAAAATACTTACTTTTGAAAACTCATTTTTATACTATATCATTATGTTTTATACAATACTTTTAAAAAGTCACTCAGGTATGAGATGGCTGTTGCTCTTAAGCTTAATCATAGCAATGGTTAAATATTTTCAGGTAGCACGCGGTACAGGGCCAAAGCAACAAATCGGGCTCTATGCACTTATCTCAATGATTATCATGCATTTACAGGCTTTCTTTGGTTTGATTCTTTATTTTGTAAGTTCTAAAGTGGTTTTCGAAGCTGCTTCTATGAAAGATAGTTTGCATCGGTTTTATCTTGTTGAACATATTGCAATGATGTTGATTGCAGCCATTATCATTACCATTGGCTATGCAAAATCGAAAAAACAGATAAACACGCCTTATGGAGCAAAAAAAATACTTGTCTATTATTTGGTGGCTTTGATTGTGATTTTAGCAGCAATTCCATGGCCTTTCCGCGATTTGGGCGGCGCATGGTTTTAATTTGATTTTTTAGTCTATAATTTAAAAACGCAATGGAAAAGCATTACAGTTTTCTGAGATCAGTTTTGATCGTTATCGCAATTGGTGTCTGGGTTATTGTTTTGCAACAAGCAGGCCTGATGCCACAAATTAAACCCACGAAAATCACCTCAGTTGATACATTGCAGGTTAGAGGTTTGGTTGAAATTGAAAATGTGGTCTTTATCAAAGGCTCTGTTGATGCAAATATTGAAAGTATTAACGGCTACAGCAAATTCTATAAAGACCCTCGAACGGGAGAGTTTTACGTAATTCCTGTCACAGATCCTTATCAATAAAGGTTTTTTGTTTCGTTAACAAAACCAAGTTACTACACCTTACCGTTATTCACAGCTTAAATCTGCAAAACAATGAAATTGACAAAGTATTTGCTTCTTTTTACCTTGTCAATATATTGGCAAATGGCATATAATCAAGATCTTGTATCACAGTTGTCGAAGCTGGGATTCGAGAAAATAAGAAAATTTGATATTGTAAACGACAGATATTCTGAAGCCTGTGAAATGGTTTTAAAACAGCCTTTGAATCATAAAAATAGCGACGGAACTCAATTTGAGCAAAGGGTTTTTATTCGTCATCGGGGCTACGATAGACCAACTGTTATGGTAACAGAGGGATATTCTGCCGGTTATGCACTTAATCAATATTATGATGAAGAACTGGCAAAATATCTTGATGCAAACCTTGTTGTCGTTGAACATCGGTTTTTTGGTAAAAGCGTACCAAGCCCAAAGCAATGGGAACAACTCACCCTTGCCAATGCTACTGCTGACTTACATATTGTTAATCAATTACTTAAAAATATTTATACTAGTTCATGGATTAGCACCGGCATCAGTAAAGGTGGGCAAACGACCATTTATTATCGTTATTTCTATCCCAACGATGTGAAGGCTTCTGTTCCGTACGTAGCACCTTTGAATCGTTCGGTAGCTGATAAACGTGTATATCATTTTCAGGATACCGTCGCTACAGCCGAATGCCGTGCGAATCTGAAAGCACTTCAGCGAGATTTATTGACTAGAAGAGATATTTTTAGCAAAATGTTTGCCGATTCGACCAGTTCGAGGCAATTGACATTTACTAAAGTCGGTGGTTTGGATAAAGCCTTTGAGTACAATGTATTGGAATTTGGATTTGCCTATTGGCAATGGTATCCAATCAGTTGCACCAAATTACCCGAGGCTGGCAGTGATGTGAATGACGTTTTTAATGCCTTCGTTGCTGCAGCCGGATATGATTTTTTCGCGGATCAGAGTATCGCGGATTTTGAGCCGTTTTTCTATCAGGCACTCACTGAAATGGGCTTTTATTCGTATAATACTGAGGCTTTTAAAGACTTATTACAGTATGTAAAGAATCCAAATTTTAACCACACCTTGCCTGCCGGACAAAAGGTAAAATACCATCCGAAACTTAATCGTTTGGTCAGCCGATGGGTAAAAAATAAAGGAAATAATATGTTGTATGTGTACGGAGCATACGATGATTGGGCTGCTACAGCGGCTCAACCGGGAAAGAAAACAAATTCCCAGAAATTTTTATTGTTTGGTGGGTCTCATTCAACGCGGCTTCGTAATTTTAATGAAGAAAAACGCAATGAAGCCATCTCGCTTATTGAAGATTGGATCGGTAATTAATTCGGTGCTGATTCGATAAGTGATTTGCTAATTGTAATTCCATGAAAGACAACACTCTATTATCAAAATTAAGCCTTTTTGCCGCCGCTGTTATTTGGGGATTTGCTTTTGTTGCGCAACGTCAAGGAATGGATTTCGTTGACCCATTAACATTCAATGGTATTCGTTTTCTGCTGGGTGCCTTGGCACTTTTACCAGCTTTTCTTTATTTCAAGCCATTGATACCAAGTGGATTAGTTTTGAAACAATTGATCTTAGCGTCTGTTTTGGCAGGATTGGCTTTATTCATTGCTTCCACGTTTCAACAAGTTGGCATGATATACACTTCCGCCGGAAATGGTGGATTTATAACCAGTTTATACATCATTTTTGTTCCTGTTTTTGGATTTTTCCGTAAACAACCATCCTCGGTCAGGGTCTGGCTTGGGGCAATACTCGCTTTTACTGGCCTTTATTTGTTGTCTGTTGATGCAGATTTTCGCATGCAAACGGGTGATATTCTTATATTTATCGGTGCAATATTTTGGGCAATGCATATCATTGTGCTGTCATACCTGTCGCCGCGTTTCAATTTTGTATTGCTTGCATTTGGTCAGTTTCTTTTCACCGGAATACTGAGTCTTTTTTTGGCATTCATTTTTGAGAAACCTCAGTTTGAATCAATAAATCAGGCTATTTTCCCAATTTTATATGCCGGAGTTTGTTCGGTTGGTATTGGTTTTACGTTACAGCTTGTCGGACAAAAAAACACGAGGGCAGATCATGCAGCATTAATTTTAAGTCTGGAAGCAGTCGTAGCTGCAATTGGTGGCTGGCTTATTCTTGATGAGAAAATGGAATCAAAGGCTATAATTGGCTGCGGGCTGATGCTTGCAGGTGTGATTCTATCTCAGCTTAGGTTTCAAAAATCTATTGAACCCGCGTACTGAAAGCTTGATATACAAGCAAAAAAAAACAGGATTTCTCCTGTTTTGTACCCGAGGCCGGACTCGAACCGGCACGATCGCAATGATCAAAGGATTTTAAGTCCTTCGTGTCTACCAATTCCACCACTCGGGCAACTTTGGTCTATTTTCAGAAAAAAAAACCCGAAATATCGGGAGTTTCTTTGAGCGGAAAACGAGACTCGAACTCGCGACCCCGACCTTGGCAAGGTCGTGCTCTACCAACTGAGCTATTTCCGCCTGAATGATTTTCAGGCTGCAAATGTAAACAAGATTTTCAAATAACCTCCAAATATTTATTCAAAAAAAACCAATATTTTTAACTGTTTGCGCTATTTCTTCAATAATTTTCTGATATCGTGCAATTTAAGTAAGGCTTCAACAGGTGTTAGCGTATCGATATTGGTATTTAGAATCTCATCCTTAATTTGAAGTAGTAAAGGATCGTCAAGTTGGATGAAGCTCAACTGATAATCATCAATTGTTGGTTTTCCGCCTGCGGCCTTAAATGCTTCGTTTGAATGGGTTTTTTCGAGCATGGCGAGTAATTTATTCGCCCTTTCTATCACTTTTCGGGGCATTCCGGCCATGGTGGCAACATGAATTCCAAAACTGTGTTCACTTCCGCCTTTTTTTAGTTTTCTCAGGAAAATAACCTGATTTCCGCTTTCTTTAACACTCACATGGTAGTTTCTGATGCGCTGAAAAGAAGCTGCCATTTCGTTCAATTCATGGTAATGTGTTGCAAACATCACTTTAGCTCTGAAAGCCGGATGTTCGTGCAAATATTCAGTGATAGCCCATGCGATACTTATTCCATCGTAAGTGCTTGTCCCTCTGCCTATTTCATCTAATAATATCAGACTTCTGGACGAAATATTATTCAAAATGCTTGCTGTTTCATTCATCTCAACCATGAAAGTGGATTCACCGGAGGAAATATTATCGCTTGCGCCCACACGCGTAAAAACCTTGTCAACGATGCCCAATGCCGCCTTTTCGGCCGGAACAAAACTTCCCATCTGAGCCATCAGAACAATAAGTGCTGTTTGCCTCAACAAAGCCGATTTACCCGACATATTCGGTCCGGTGATGATGATTACCTGTTGCCTTTCCTGATCGAGGTAAACATCGTTTGAGATATACGGTTCACCTGTCGGAAGTTGTTGCTCAATAACCGGATGACGTCCTTCTTTGATATCGATGATAAAGGAATCGTTCATCAAAGGCCTGACATAGTTATTCTTTTTTGCGATCACGGTAAATGAAACCAAACAATCTATGCGGGCAATAATGGAAGCATTGAGTTTTATTGGATTCAGATAAGCAATGGCTGCGTTGACCAATTGGTTAAATAATTCTGTTTCAATGATTTGAATACGATCTTCGGCACCTAATATCTTCTGTTCATATTCTTTTAATTCTTCTGTAATATATCTTTCTGCCCCGGTTAGGGTTTGTTTACGGACCCAATCATCAGGAACTTTTTGTTTATGGATATTGGTAACTTCCAGATAATAACCAAAAATATTGTTGTACCCCACTTTCAGACTACTGATACCTGTCTGCTCAATCTCACGTTTCTGAAGGTTTGTAAGGTAGTCTTTGCCTGTTTGTGAAAGCGATCGGAGTTCGTCTAACTCGTCTGAAACGCCTGAAGCAATGATTTTCCCTTTCGACAACACTGCCGGAGCTTCTGGATTTAGTTCGCGGCTGATCCGATCGCGGATGGCAGGGCATTCGTTCAATTGAGATGCCAGGTGCTCAATTCCGGTTTGCGAATTTTCAGTACAAATATTTTTAACCAAGGAAATCTGTTGCAATGCCCTTGATACCTGCAAAAGCTCACGCGGATTAATTTTACCTAAAGCAACTTTTGAAATTAAACGTTCAAGATCGCCTGTCAAACGAATTTTCTCTTGTAAAAGTTCAATAAGCTCACGTTGTTGTATGAGTTTTTCAATAGTTTCGTGTCGTTCTTCAATAAGCTGTCGTTTTTTTAACGGCAGCGCAATCCAACGTCGCATCAGGCGGCTGCCCATCGGAGAGACTGTTTTATCGAGTACTTCTAATAATGTTTTAGCACCTTGATGAGGTGAATTAAGCATTTCCAGGTTTCGGATCGTAAATCTATCCAGCCAAACAAAGTTTCCTTCATCAATACGTGACAGACCCGATAAATGATCAATCTTATCATGGTGGGTTTCAAGAAGATAATGCATTGCAGCTCCGGCGGCGATGACACCATTCGGCAAATTTTCGACACCAAATCCTTTCAATGAAGTTGTTTTAAAATGCCGACAGAGAATTTCGTTCGAGAAATCTGAGGTGAATACCCAATCATCAAAAACATTGATGTAGAATTTATCTCCAAATATTTCAATAAAGTGCTTTCTTTTGTTCCGCTGGATAATTACTTCACTCGGATTGAAACTCTGTAACAACTTATCAACGTAGTCTTTATCTCCTTCGGCTAAAAAAAACTCACCTGTAGAAATGTCTAAAAAACTGACACCGGAATTTCCATCACACAAATGAACAGCGGCTAAAAAATTGTTCTCTTTCTGAGTAAGCACATGATCGTTGTATGAAACGCCAGGAGTTACCAATTCTGTCACGCCTCGTTTCACAATTTTTTTGGTAAGTTTTGGATCTTCCAATTGATCACAAATAGCAACTCGGTAACCGGCCCGTACTAATTTAGGGAGATAAGTGTCGATAGAATGATGCGGAAAGCCCGCCAATTCTATATAAGAAGCAGATCCATTGGCTCTTCTGGTTAAGATAATCCCTAAAATATTCGATGTTTTGATGGCATCTTCGCCAAATGTTTCATAAAAATCGCCAACACGAAACAATAACAGCGCATCCGGATATTTACTTTTGATGCTGTTATATTGTTTCATCAATGGTGTTTCTACGATAGAATGGCTCATGTCTCGATCATTTCAATTTATACGCTTGCAAAGATACAAGTTGAAGCTAAATGAAATTGAAAAGAATAATAAGGTAATTTTGATAAAAGTTAATACTTGAAAATTTATGATGAAAAAACTGAGTATGGATGAGCTTAACCGCTTAAATGTGAATGAGTTTAAGAAACAAGATAAAATTCCGTTGGTGGTAGTTTTGGATAATATCCGGTCTTTAAATAACATTGGATCGGTGTTTCGCACAAGCGATGCCTTTCGTGTAGAAGCAATTTATTTATGTGGAATTACAGCTTGTCCTCCACATCGAGAAATTCATAAAACAGCCTTAGGTGCAACTGAATCAGTTGATTGGAAGTATTTTGCAAGCACCAAAGATGCAATTTCATTATTGAAAAAGGAGAATTATCAGATCATTGGAATTGAACAGACAAATGATAGTGTTAGCTTGTTAAATTATGTTTCTAAAGGCAAATCAGCTGTCATATTTGGTAATGAAGTTGAAGGTGTAGATGAGCAAATCCTTGATTTATGTGATCAATATATCGAGATACCACAGGAGGGTACCAAACATTCGCTAAACATTTCAGTATGTGCTGGAATTGTAATTTGGCATTTTTATAGTCAATTAGGTGCAAATGCGTAACTTAAAAGGATTAAAATCGTTAAATATTGTGTTATTTATGGAAGTTTGAATATTATTTTGTGAATTATTAAACAGTTATTAATATTTTTGCATGAAATTCAAGATTTTAGTTTGAATTAGTTGAATAATTAATTACTTTCGCAACAAAGTTTTAAAACGACACCCTATAAAAAAAATTAAATTGAATCTTAATAAACAAAATGTTATGAAAAATCATTACAGACTCTCCCGATTGGTTATGGTTGCCATGATTGCAATCTTCCCATTGACCTTCTTTGGACAGGAAAAGGCTGATCAAACAAAAAGTGAAAAGAAAACCTCTTCTTTTTCTCCTTATTGGTATTTGTTAGGTGACCTTGGAATTGCAACTCATCATGGCGATTTAGCCCAGTATGGCTTTGCCGGAGACCCAAAATTTTATAAAATTAATGGTCACATTGGTGGCGGTTACCAATTTGGTGGCGTGCTTGGTTCTAATATTAAGTTAGGCCGCGGCTGGCTTGGTGGCGAAAAAGACGGTTTGAATG
Source organism: Bacteroidota bacterium (assembly GCA_947505205.1). Taxonomy (GTDB): domain Bacteria; phylum Bacteroidota; class Bacteroidia; order Bacteroidales; family F082; genus CAJBPB01. The sequence continues at coordinate 24,081 of CANNKD010000010.1, forward strand.
CAGTACTCGACTATAACGATTATTTCGAAGGAAATATCAATTTGACCATCAATATGGTTAATTTGCTATTTGGAACCGATCAGGATCGCTTGTTCAGTGTTTCACCACATTTTGGTGTCGGACAAATTCAATTCCAAGCCAAAGCAATTGATCAAACAACATTAGCTGTGATCAATACTGTTGGTTATAGCGGACAATCAAATGGTATCGGAGGCAGACATGTTGCACTGACTGCACCTATCGGTCTTGATTTAGGATTTAATGTTGATCCAAAATGGGATTTATATGCCGATTTTACCTTTAATTTTGTTGATACCGATGTTTTGGATGCTTATGCTTATGGCAACAAAGCTATGAAAAAAGATATGTATTCAACCTTTAACGTTGGTGCCCGCTATAAATTTGGTGCATCAGGCGCAAAGAAAATGGCGAAAAATTTCGATATGGTTACCATGGTTGTTTCACCAAGCGTAATGGTTGAAAAAGGTGATTCAGTTTTAGTTACTGTTAGCGGAACAGTTCCTCCAAAGTATTTTGATAAGAAATCAGCCATGAATATCACTCCTGTCATTACTTATGAAGGTGGATCAACATCTATGGAACCTTTCACTTTAAAAGGTGAAGAAGTTGTTGGTGATGGTCAGGTTATCAGTTACAAAAATGGTGGCACTTTCACCCATACTGCAAAAGTTCCTTACAATCCAAGTATGAACGTAAGCGAATTGGTAATTGCTCCTATTATTTATACTCCAAAAGGAGAAACTACTCCAAGCCGCGAAGCGATTCAGGAAAAGGAAAAATTCTATCCTGTTGATCAACGCAAATTGGCTGATGGTGTAATATATACTTCAAAACGTATTGCTGAAGATGGTCTTACAACTACGGTTACACCTCATGGTTATGAAAAAGAAACCATTTTCACAAAAGATGCTGGTCTTTTCTTCAAAGTGAATGAATCAAAATTGGATATTAAACAACCAGAGAACAAGAAAGCGGAAAATGCTGCAAAATTGTCTGGTATGTCTAAAGATATTGAAAAAGGATGGGCAGTAAAAGGAATTACAATCACAGGTTGGGCTTCTCCAGAAGGTGAAGAAACATTCAATGCCGGATTGTCAGAAAAACGCGCAGCCACTGCTGAAACCTATGTTAAGGATCAATTGAATAAATTGGCGAAAGATAAAAAAGCAACTGTTGGCTTTGCAAACGCAAATGATATCAAATTCTCTAAATCAGGAAATGGTCCTGACTGGAATGGATTTATGACTGCAGTTGAAAAATCTTCGATAAAAGACAAGAACTCTATTTTGAATGTTGTTCGCTCAGCAGGTGCTGCCCAACGTGAACAGGAAATCAGAAATATGATCTTAATCTATCCTGAACTCGAAAAAGAGATCCTTCCTCCATTACGTCGTGCCGAAATTTCAATAAATACATTTGAAAACAAGAAAACAGACGCTCAGATTTCTGACCTTGCTTTATCAAATCCTTCGAGTTTGAGCCTCAGTGAGTTGCTTTATGCTGCAACTTTGACTTCTGATGCCGGCACACAGAAAAAGATTTATGCAAATACCATGGAATTGCATCCTGATTGTATAAGAGCAGTTGTGAATGCCTCAAATACTGAAATTGCAATGGGAAACTATGATGCAGCTAAAGTACTTCTTGAAAAAGGATTGAAGATGTCGGACAAATCAGCTGAGGTTTACAATAACTTAGGTATTGTTGCTGTTCATAACAAAGATTTTGCTGCTGCTGATTCCTATTTTGCAAAAGCAAAACAATTGGGTGCCGATGTTAGTTACAACCAAGGTTTGGTTAACATCTACAAAGGTGATTATGCCAATGCAGTTTCATCTATGAAAGGAAAAAAATGTGATTATAACCTCGGTTTGGCACAGACATTAAGCGGGGATCTTGCAGGTGCAAAATCAACACTTGACTGTGCTCCTGTCACCGGTGAATCTTTGTATCTGAAAGCAATCATTGGTGCCCGTTCAAACGACAAAGCTGCCTTGATCAGCAATTTAATGAAAGCGGTTCAAAAGAATGAAGATTATAAAAATCAAGCTAAATGGGATCGTGAATTTATGAATTTCTTTAACGATCAGGATTTTATGAATATCGTTAAGTAATTGATTGGTTTTATAGATTATAAAACCGCCTGCAACTGCAGGCGGTTTTTTTTTATGTTATATTAGCAGCCGTGATAACGAATACTATTCGTGGTGATGCTACTAAAGCAAGAAGAGAGAAATTAAGGTTGGTTTGCGTTTACAACAAAATACGATGAATACCCATTTCATAGGTCTGGTGAATGACTTCAATAATCTTTAGGTAATCGTCGTTATTATGCACAAAATCAATGTTATTTGTGTCGATGATGAGGATTCTCATGTCTTTTTGCTGTACCATAAACTCAAAATATCCATCCTGAATACGCGAAAGGTAATCATCCTGAATTTGTTGCTCATACGATCTTCCACGCTGACGAATATTGTTTTGAAGCTTATCGACTTCAAGGTATAAATAAACCAACAAATCGGGTTTTGGCAAAGTGGAGCTGATAAAATTAAAGAATCTTGTAAAAAGTGCTAACTCGTCTTCAGGAAGTGTTTTTCGGGCAAACACTAATGACTTCATGATGTAATAGTCGGAAATGATGAAAGATGAAAACAAATCGAAAACGCCTAACTGGTCCTTTAATTGTTGGAAACGCGATGCCATAAATGACATTTCGAGTGGGAAAGCGTATTTGTCCTGATCCTCATAAAACTTTGGCAAAAACGCGTTGTCTTCGAATTGTTCGAGAATGAGTTTTGCATTAAATTCTTGAGAAATTCGGGTTGCTAACGACGTCTTTCCCGCTCCAATCGTACCTTCTATCGCTATAAAATTATATTGTATCATTCACGCAAATATACTCAACTAAATAATATGTCTGCCTTGTGGATAGAAGGTTTTTACCTCATTTTTATCCTGTATTAAATCAAGAATTTCAGTCTGATTCAATAAAAGTGTTGGATGGATAAGGTTTGGTGCGATCTCAGCCATCGGAAGCATCGTAAACTTTCGCAGATGAAGCCTTGGATGTGGTATTGTAAGTGATTCACTGTTAATTACTTCGTTATTGAAATAGAGAATATCTAAATCAATGGTTCGTGATGTATATGAACCGTCAATTCGTATTCTACCCATTGTATTTTCGATGGCAAGTAATTTTTCGAGCAACTGAAACGCATTTAAAATTGTTTCAACTGTAATTACCTGATTCAAAAATAATTGATCCGATTCAAATCCCCAGGGAGCACTTTCATAGATGGAAGATTGTTTGATGATTCCGTTGCCATCTTTTTCAATTTTACTTTTTGCTTCATTTAATAAGCCTTCGCGGTCACTTAAGTTGGTTCCTAATAAAATATAGGCAATATTTGGCTTCATGGGTTTTAGATGTTACTCGCAAGAACATCTTCGGTAGAAGCACCTGATCGGGATAACATTTGGATGAGTGACTCCAGTTTTCGGCCGTAATCGATGTCTGCAGCCCAGGTTCCGGACAAGGAATATACATCGGGCGCGATGCCGCGTTTAACATAAATAAATCTCGAATCAACAAGTTCAGTTTTCAGCGGATCGTTACTTGCATAAGCCTTTAAATGCTGAATATGTGCCCTGATTCCTTCTTCAATGCTAGCAAAGGACGAGCCGGAATTATTATTTCCAACAGCTCCCAAGCCACAGAAATTAAATTGATTTGCCTTTACCGAACCTTTGAATTTGAGAAATCCTGTTTCGAGACACATCTGACTAATAGCAATATCGTGGTTGATTCCTTCTAAAGCACAGTTAGATAAATAACTATCAATAACTTGATTGACAAATGATTGAGCAAGTTTTGGATTATGTGTTAAAAGAAATTTCGCCAATTGTATTTTGTTGGAAGTTCCTCGCGATTGTATCAAGATGGTTGGATTGAACCGAACTGTTATTTCAGGAAGGTCAAAAATATACTCTGGATACTCAATTAAAAATGAAGTGTCAGCGAGCAGTAATTCATTTTCGGATTTCACGCGGTCAATCAAAGAATCAATTCTGGAATAAGGTTTTTTATACGTATCTGTTGTGTAACTTCCTGCAATCACCAACATGATTATCAGGAAACTGAGTGAAGCCACCTGAATGAGAAATCGTTTGTTTGTAACAAGGTAATGATGCATCAAAGCTATATTTTATTTGCTGATACAAAGATGAATGTATGTTTTGATCTTTTTGGTATTGCAAACCGTTATTTTTGCACAAATTATTGTTAATATTGTAATGGTTTTAATTGGCTGAATTTAGTAATAGCTAATGTTCGAAATCGAACAATTGATGCTCAACTACGTCCATTTATTTTTCTCAGTAATGAGAAATGAAATTTTTAAATAGCTGATTTTAAATTATTTATAAAAGTGTGCATGATTTGTGTAAATGAAAGTGAATCAATTATTAATCAAATAAAAATATATCCAAATGAAAGAGTTTTTTAAATTTATGTTCGCATCCCTTTTGGGAACCATGCTAACCTTGTTACTGTTATTGTTCATTTTTATCGGCCTTGTTTTTTCATTGGTGTCAATGGCTGAAAGTGAACAGGTTAAGTTAAAACCAAATACAGTATTGACTATTACCTTCGATCAACCCATTGTTGACAGGACAAACAAAGATCCATTCGAAAATTTCAATTTCGCTTCGTTAAAAACCGAGAACAAACTTGGTTTGAATGATATTTTGAAGAATATTGAAAAGGCAGCAAAAGATCCGAATATCTGTGGTATTTATCTGGACTTATCCGGATTGGATGTTGGGATTGCAAATTTGGAGGAAATCAGAATTAAACTGCTAAAGTTCAAAGAATCAGGTAAATGGATCATGAGTTATTCTGAAGATTATGGTCAGGCAAGCTATTATTTAGCTAGTTTGTCGAACGAAATCTACGTTAATCCGGAAGGTTCATTGACGTTCAAGGGATTGAGTTCACAGCTCGTTTTCATCAAAAATTTACTTGATAAACTTGAAATTCAACCTCAAATTATTCGTGGTCCAAACAATAAATTTAAAAGTGCCGTTGAGCCATTGATGTACGATAAAATGAGTGAAGCAAACCGTGAGCAGATGCAAACATTGCTAAATTCTATTTGGGGAAAATTTATTGTTGCAATCAGCGAAAGCCGTGGAATTAGTGCAGATCAGCTGAATTTGTTAGCTGATAATCTTGAAATTTCTTCTGCTGACAAAGCACTCGAATATAAATTTGTCGATGGATTAGCCTATAAAGATGAAATATTGGCGAAACTCCGTCAAAAAACGGGCTTAGGGGAAAAAGATAAAATTGCTTCAGTCAGTTTGGGAAAATATTCCAATGCTGTTGTAGGTGAGGAAAATGCAAGCCGTAATAAAATTGCAGTTATTTATGCGATTGGTTCAATTGGTGGAGGAGAAGGTTCTGAAACAGAAATTGGTTCTGAAGCCTTATCAAAAACCATTCGTAAAGCCCGTGAGGATGAAAAGATTAAAGCAATTGTATTTCGTGTGAACTCGCCCGGCGGAAGCGCACTGGCATCTGAAATCATTCGCCGCGAAGTTGAACTGGCAAAAAACACCAAACCTTTTATCGTTTCGATGGGCAATGTGGCTGCTTCGGGCGGATATTGGATTTCGACCAATGCCGATTATATTTTCGCAGATGCAAACACAATAACCGGCTCAATTGGTGTTTTTGGTGTTATTCCAAATATGAAAGGCTTGTTTAACAATAAGTTAGGTATTACCTTCGATAAAGTTATGACCAACAAAAACGCTGATTTCTTTGGTACGATGGAACCATTAAGCGAATTTCAGGCAGCGAAGATTCAGTATGAAGTGGTGAAAATTTATGATGATTTCACCGGATTGGTAGCACGCACACGTAAATTGCGTCAATCGTATGTTGATAGTATCGGTCAGGGCCGCGTTTGGGCCGGCAGTGATGCCATCAAATTGGGTTTGGTTGATAAGATTGGTGGTATTGAAGACGCTATCGCTTATGCCGCTGAGAAGGCTTCACTGGGAACTGATTTTAAAGTGACCGAATTGCCCGAACAGAAAGAACCGATGCAAAAACTTGTTGAAGGTTTCAGCGGACAAACACATGCAAAAGCCATGTTAAAAGCCGAATTAGGCGATTATTATGGATATGTGGAATATATTGAGCAATTGAAAGGGATGAAAGGCATACAAGCCCGTTTACCTTTTCAGATGGTGATTGAATAAACTGATTAAGAGATTTTAAGTGAAAGTCCGGTAGCCATTTGGTTGCCGGACTTTTTTATAACTCACAGATTCCGCAGATTATCAATTTGTTACCGCATGAACTTATTCACCGATGGTAATCCTTTCACGTGGACTTATAAATCAAAAAGCTGATTACAGCAAAACTTTCATAATGTTGAAATCGGATAATCTGTTCATAAAAATTGTAGGATACTATTCAAATCTTGTCTTCCAACAATTGCCATTATCTCAACTACTCCATTGTTTAGTCTGTAAAATATACTATCAGACCCGCAAACACAACGTCTGTATCCTGTTTTTATATAATCAACTGATTCAAATGAAAATGGTCGTTGGGCTATCATGTCAAAATACTCAAAAAATGAATCAAAGTATTTATCAGCTTGAGTCACTCCAAACTTTTCGATGCCGTAATGATGAGTCCGTATCAAGTCTTCCTTAGCTTCATTACTTAATCTATATCTGACCATTAAGTAATGACTTTGAATGTTTTAAAATTAGTTCTTTAGTACCATCAGTAAATCCACTACTTTCAGATTTATCTAATTTAGCCCTAATAAAATCAACCTGAACTTGCTGCTTTCTAGCCTGTCTAATTAAATCATTAATTAGTTCACTTTTACTAGTGTATTCTTCATTATTCACTTGTACTTTTAACCATTCTTCATTTGGTTTTGTGAACGATATACTTTGTCTTGCCATAATATTTTATTTTGATGCAAATATACACCAAATTTGCACCACTTGCAAAATTTCTTGTTTTGTTGGCAACGTCGTCACGCAAATACACGCAGGGCGGGAGTTTCCCGATAAATTTCCTACAAAGAATTGCTTTTCAAAATCCTAATTTCCTGTCAACGAAGCTGAAATCCTTGGCTTGCTGGTATTTTGCTATTGTAAGCAGCTATTTTTTAATTTTCAATCTATTATACAAGTCAATCGTTTTTTGCTTTTTCTCAAAATTTAAATAAACTGGCACACTCTCTTTTGACTGAATTAAAATGTATGGTCCAAATCCATTTTTAACAAACAATTTTGCGTCTCTGTCGTTGGTAAATCTAAAGTTTCCGATCAAAGTTTTGCCGAATGCATATCCGTTTGTCCTTAATGAAATATTTGGAATTGCAGAAACAGTATCTATCTGCTCAATGTCATTAAAAGAAATTGTTACTCCATAAAACCCCTTTATTATAAATGCATCATTGTCAAATTGCACCTTAGTCTCTTGGTAATTAGGGATTATTGTTGAAACCAGAATCAATAAAACAATCAAATAAAACAGTGGTTTAGTCCATTTTCTAAACGATTTGTCACTATACTGTATGATATTTTCGCTACCAATTAATGACTGGATTAATTGGCTGATTTCATCTGGGTTATTAGTCCCAATCCGAACAACGGAGGTCTTGTGCTTAAATCGAAGTTCAATGGCTTTTAGCCCTGATACATTATATAACCAACCACTTGGCAGCATTCGAATACCAATTCCATAGAATGCAGAATTAGTTATAGGTGTGCACGAGCTTAAATCTGCAATTGTATAAGTTTTTGAGACTAATCCAAGCCCCAATTTAAACGAAACGTGAGTGCTGTCGACGGTTATTGTCAGTTTGTAAAAAGTCAACAAACAAATAAAAAGAGTTATTGTAAGAATAAAAAGAATATATAAATTCGGTGAATTTGCAAGCGCCGATTTAATCATCAATACTGTAAATAGTAGAAATAAGGGCAACAGAATCATAATAGAGACTGTCCCAATTTGAGTGTATTTCTTTGTTTTCATATCAGAAAATTTAGGTTCAAAGCGCACTTAGAGTTGTACAGTTTTTCCGTATTTATTTTTCCAGTTCAAAGATATTTAATGTTTTCGTAGAATTTAATTAAATCATTGATTTTTAGCAGCCGATCAAACAAAAACCCGGGTTACTTTAAGAGGCAGGGATTTTTTTATCATTAGTTGAATCTTTCAACTTGGCGTCAGCGTAACATATGGGCTGTGTGTGCTTGCGGTGGCAGGTGATACTTCGGTTTCTCGCTGCCTCACGATCGTATTCTTCGAAGGTCATTGCGCATTTCTGGTTAATAATATACTCTGAGTTTAGACTAAATGTGTAATTTATGCTTTTCATACACTTAATCCAACGCTTTATCTTAACCTAAACTTCATCATTTGGTAATATTAACTTCATACTGGTAAATTACTTTTGCAATATAATTTAAATGCATCCTTGAGTAAAGTCATACAAGTTCGGGTTAGAAAAATTTATTCCGTTAATCATTTTTCTGGCTGTCTTGTTATTGAAAATCAATATCTTCCATATAAGTTGGTTCGTCTTAGAAACCGCATCTCAGTAATTCAAATCAAACTTTTATAATGAAAGACCATCCAAAAAGAAGGAAGATTGAAGTTTTAATTATTTCCGATGTTCATCTGGGAACATACGGTTGCCAAAGTAAAGCGCTTATTAATTATCTGGAAAGTATTAAGCCAAAAACCGTTGTGTTAAACGGAGATATTATCGATATGTGGCAGTTTAGCAAACGCTTCTGGCCAAAAAGTCATATGCGCATTGTGCATCAGATTATTAAATGGGCAAGTCAGGGAGTAAAAGTTTATTATATCGCAGGCAATCACGACGAAATGCTACGTCGTTTTACAGGTTTCAAGATGGGTTCGCTCATGATTGAAAACAAACTTTTACTTGAACTGGACGGTAAAAAAACATGGATTTTCCATGGCGATGTATTCGATGTCACCATGCAACATTCAAAATGGCTCACGCGTCTTGGTTCACATGGCTACGACCTGTTAATACTCATCAATGCTTTTGTTAACTGGGTTTCGGAGCTTTTTGGGAAAGGGAAAATTTCATTATCGAAAAACATCAAAAACGGCGTGAAGCAGGCTATGAAATTTATCAATGATTTTGAAAAAACAGCCGCTGAAATTGCCATTGCCAATGGTTACGATTATGTTATATGCGGCCATATCCATCATCCGGAGATTAAAACCATACAAACTGAGAAAGGTAAGGTGGAGTATATGAACTCGGGCGACTGGATTGAAAACCTTACCGCTCTTGAATACAATGACAATGTTTGGAGTTTGTATCGTTACAACGAAAACGACTTTAGCGAAAAGCAACACGATCATGAAGATGAGTTATCGACAATGAGTACCGAGAAAATCTTCGATCAAATGCTCACTGAATTTATGATTATCCAAAAATAAAAAAACACGATCCATGAAAATATTATATGGGATACAAAGTACTGGAAATGGTCATATTACGCGTGCCATCGAATTGATTCCGTATTTAATGGAATGGGGTGATTTAGATGTGCTCTTGAGCGGAAGCCAGTCGGATATTGAAATGCCATTTAAGGTAAAATATCGCTTTAATGGCTTGTCGTTTGTTTTTGGAAAGCAAGGTGGCGTTGATGTTTGGAACACCTATTGGAACATGAAGACCATGAAACTCATGAAGGAAATCAATAATTTACCTATCGAGAAATACGATTTGATTATCAGCGATTTTGAACCAGTTACAGCATGGGCTTCTTTAAAAGCCGGAAGGGTTTGTGTTGGTTTGAGTAATCAGATGGCAAGTATGCATCCATTAGCGCCTTCACCTAAAAAAATAGATCTACTTGGTAAACTTATTCTTTCGCAATATGCACCCTGCAGCATTGCTTATGGATTTCATTTCAAATCACTCGACCAGCATATTTTCACACCCATTATTCGTAAGGAAATCAGGGAATTAACGCCAAGTAATGAAGGTCATTATACTGTTTATCTTCCAGCTTATTCCGATGAAAAAATCATTAAAAGCCTTTCTCAGTTTGAAAAGATCAGATGGGAAGTTTTCTCTAAACACAACAAAAAAAAATTCAAAGAGAAGAATATTTCTATTCAACCAATTAATAATGGACAGTTTGTGAAGAGTCTTGTTTCGTGTGAAGGTGTGTTGTGTAATGCAGGATTTGGCACAACGAGCGAGGCGTTGTTCTTGCAAAAGAAGTTGCTGGTGATACCCATGAAAAACCAGTATGAGCAACATTGCAACGCTGCCATGTTAAAATCGATGGGCGTGCATGTAATTAAAAAACTTGGTGAAAAAAATCATGAGAAAATTGGAAATTGGCTTTCAGAAAACAATACTGTGCAAGTCGATTATCCGGATAATGCGCGTGAAATAGTTGATTTAATTGTGCGTCATCATGGGTTTAAACCAAAAAAAACAGCCATTCCTGAAACTATTACAACCAACCTGTTTCAAAACTTATGAGTCAGCATTTTGTAAAGGATACAAAACCAATTATTTGCAGCGTTATCGATTTTAAACCGGATTTTGTTTGGGGTGTTTCAACCTCGGCACTGCAAACGGAAGGAGCCTTTGATATTGATGGAAAAGAATCTTCTATTTGGGACGCATTTGCAACGAAAAAAAATGTTATCTTTAACAATGATTCCCCTTCTGTAGCTTGCGATTTCTATCACCGTTTCGAAGAAGACATCAACATAATCAAGCAATTAGGAATACCAAATTTCAGGTTTTCGTTGTCATGGCCAAGGATACTTCCCAAGGGCACAGGCATCATCAATCAGGCAGGTATTGACTTTTACCATCGTGTAATTGATCATTGTCTGAAAAGTGGTATCGAACCCTGGATTACTATTTATCATTGGGATTTGCCGCTCGAACTCGAAAAAAACGGAGGATGGACGAACAGAGAAATTCTTCATTGGTTTGAGGAATTTGTGCAGGTTTGCATTACATCCTTCGGTTCGAAAGTGAAAAACTGGATGATTTTGAACGAACCCATTGTTTTCACTGGAGCCGGCTATTTTGTGGGCATGCATGCTCCCGGAAAAAAAGGTATTTCCAATTTTCTGGCAGCTTTGCATCATGCCAATCTCTGTCAGGGAATCGGATTACGAACTATCAAACAGCATTATCCGAATGCACGGGTCGGAACCACATTCAGCTGTTCGCATATCACCTCTTTTACTGAACGGGAAAAAGATAAGTTGGCATCAAATCGTATCCATACTTTGCTCAATAGATTGGCAATTGAGCCCTTGCTGGGTTTGGGATACCCGATAAACGATCTTCCAACTCTCGGAAATATTAAAAAATGGATTAAACAAGGTGATGAAACTGCTATTAAGGCCGAGTTCGATTTTATTGGTATTCAGGTATATACGCGGGAAGTTGTTACGCATAGCATGTTTATACCTTATCTCAAAGCAAAACTTGTTCCAGCCGCAAAAAGAAAGGTGTATCACACCAAAATGGGTTGGGAAATCTACCCAAAAGCTTTGCAGAACATGATCGAACATTTTGCAGCTTATGAAGCTGTAAAAGAGATATTTATTACTGAAAATGGTGCTTCATTTGCCGATGAGGTTACCGATGGTATTGTTGATGATCAGCAACGTATTGATTATCTAAAAACCTATATTGAAAAATTGTGTAAGATAGTTAGCGAAACGCC
>CANNKD010000011.1 GCA_947505205.1 Bacteroidota bacterium
TCGGGAGGTTATAGTTTATTACCTGAATATGACCAGCTTTGGGATAATGCCCATGAGAACTCAAGTGAAGCGATTTTCGAAATCAATTACGAAGGAACAAGTTCGAGTGGTAACTGGGGCGCCAGCATGTTTATGGGAAAGGATTGGAAGAAATTCAATATCCCGACAAACAATCTTGTAGCCGCTTTTGATGCTGAAAATGATCAGATTCGTAAAAATTCATCAATCCTTTTCGATGATGTTTCAGGAAGTTGGTCGGATAATAACTGGCCACAGGATCACTATCCATTTATGAACAAATATCGGATTTACACAAGCCCAAGTCCACAGAATTATATTTTCCTGCGATTGGCAGATATCATCCTACTGAAGGCCGAAGCATTGAATGAACTTGGTGATGTTACAGGTGCCGCTGACTTGGTAAATCAGATCAGAACACGCGTTTTATTGCCAAATACCACAGCCTCTAATCAGGTTGATATGCGCCTGGCTATTGAGAAAGAACGGCGTCTGGAGCTTGCATTTGAAGGTCATCGTTGGTTCGATCTTAAGCGCACCGGTCGTGCAATTACAGTGATTAACAATATGACCGGTCCGGATGGAGGCAATTTCGGTTACAATCTAATCGAAAACGGATTGATTTGGCCAATACCGCAATCCGAACTCGATAAAAACAGCAAACTGGTTCAGAATCCAGGGTATTAATTATTGAAATTCATATAAAAATGCCTCAAATAACTGACCATCATTTGTTTGAGGTATTTTTTTTTATATTTGCTTCATTCGGGACAACGTGATATAGATAAATTGAAAGACTTGATTTTATTACGTCCCTAACGGGACTTTGTACATAAACATAAAACACCTTCTACCGATATTACGTCCCTGACGGGACTGACAATTCGGTATAAATTCAGAAGCAAACAACTGGTATGAAAAAAATAATTCATTGTGAGATAGGCTGTCCCGTAGGGACAAAATATCGGTAGAAATAATAGAAATTTGTATAAAAGTCCCGTAGGGACGATATATTTTTAGCATTATGGCAAACACCTATACGCAGATTCACATTCAGGCTGTATTTGCTGTTCAAAACAGGGATTGTATCATCCACAATAGCTGGAAAGATGAACTGCACAAATATATCAGTGGAATAGTAAGTGGCAACAATCACAAGCTGTTAGCAATAAACAGCATGCCTGATCACATTCATATTCTATTCGGTCAACGACCTTCACAATCGTTATCCGATTTGATGCAGGATATAAAAGGTAGTTCTTCTAAATGGATAAATGAGCAGAAGCTGGTACGTGGAAGATTTTCATGGCAGGAAGGATATGGGGCGTTTTCGTACAGCAAGTCTGATATTCCAAACATTATTCAATATATTGTCAATCAAACAGTTCATCACAAAAAGAAAACCTTCATGGAGGAATATTATGAAATGTTGAAGGAATTTGATGTTGATTATGACGACAGATTTGTGTTTAAACCGGTTGGTATTGGTGACATCCCTGACGACCCTTTGTAATTACTTTAAAAATTTTGTTCAACCGATATTACGTCCCTTACAGGACTTGGTAATATGATGTAAATTCATTTCTACCAATATAACGTCCCTATGGGACTTTCATCTGATTGACGTTTTGTATTCTACCGATATTACGTCCCTGACGGGACTGACAATTCGATATAAATTCAGAAGCAAACAACTGGTATGAAAAAAATAATTCATTGTGAGATAGGCTGTCTCGTAGGGACAGAATATTGGTAGAAAATGAATAAAGAATTGATTTTAAGTCCCGTAGGGACGATATATTTAATAATTATCCGGTTTTAACCTAAATGAATAATGAAAAATAAAACAAATACCGTTGGATTCATAAACATTTATTTTCAAATATTGTTTCTGAGTGTGATTTTCTTAATCAGCTGCAAACAGGAAGGAACGCTTCCACCCGATCTACCTCCGGTAATTCAGGATATCGGTAAAGCAAAGGTTTGGCTTACAACTGGTGATAAACTGCGGTTGCTGAACAGGGAAGGAGATCTGTCGATACGTAGTAAACAATCGGGTAGTTTTCCGTTAATTACAGTTGATACCGCAACGACTTTTCAAAGTATCGAAGGTTTTGGCGCAGCCCTGACAGGGTCATCTGCTTACAATTTAAATAGGAAAATGAGTGATATCAACAGACAGACTGTGTTGAAGATGCTGTTTGATGCCAATGATGGTATTGGAATTTCATACATCAGATTGACGATTGGTTCGTCTGATTTTTCTTTGTCGGATTATACCTATGATGATATGCCAGCTGGTCAGACGGATGAAGATATGAGTGCGTTTTCCCTTGAAAAAGACATGCCGGACGTAATTCCGATGGCAAAGGAAATATTGGCAATCTCACCTAATTTACGAATAATGGGTTCTCCATGGAGTCCACCAGCCTGGATGAAAACCAGTGGAAGCATGAAAGGTGGTAGGCTAAATACTTCTGCTTATGGTTCTTATGCTAAATATTTTGTACACTATATTCAATCAATGCAGGCCGAAGGTATTCCCATAGATGCCATAACCATTCAGAATGAACCTTTGTATTTTACCGCAAATTATCCTTGTATGGAGATGCAGGCTACTGATCAATTATCGTTTATTAAAAATCATTTAGGTCCTGCTTTCGATACAAATAACATAGAAACAAAGATTATCGTTTATGATCATAATTGGGATAATACCCAATATGCCATTTCTATTTTGAATGACCCTGATGCACGAAAATATGTTGCCGGATCGGCTTTCCATGCTTACGGTGGTTATGTATCTGCTATGTCCACTGTTCATAACGCTCATCCTGATAAGGATTTATACTTTACCGAAATCTCAGGTGGTGCCTGGGCAAACGATTTTGGCGATAATTTAATGTGGAATATGAAAAATATATTTCTTGGCACTACCAAAAACTGGTCAAAGGTAGCATTATTATGGAATCTGGTTTTGGATCAAAACTATGGACCTACAAATAATGGTTGTGACAATTGCCGCGGTGTTGTGACATACAATACTGTTACTGAGCAAATAACATATAACGAAGAGTATTATTCGATCGGGCATATGTCAAAATTCGTTCGGCCGGGTGCTGTTCGTGTTTCTTCACATCTCGATCAGACATTAACAAATCTTGATGCCGTTGCTTTTTTAAATGCAGATGGTTCAAAAGTGATTGTGCTTTGTAATTATAGCAGTGATTACAAATCATTTACTATGAAACAAGGAAATAAATATTTCAATTATTCTGTTGCGCCAAAGTCGGTTGCAAGTATAGTATGGTAGTTGAAAACAAATAGGAAAATGAATCATTATTAATAGCCCCGAACTTCAGGTCGGGGAAAATAAGAATGGGCTTTAGCCCAACAAATTGTATAAAAAAAAAGTCCCCGCTGGTATCAGCGGGGACTTTTCTATCTTTTGGGATTAACGATTTAATGTTGTATAATCACCTTGCTTGTGCTTACAGCACTCTTCGATGAAACTGTGACGAAGTAAATGCCATTTTGTAAGTCAGCAGTTGAAATTCGTATTTCCTGACTATTGCTGAAAGAATGATTCAATACCTCAAGATTGAAACGATTCGTGAAGCTAACATTGTATTGTTCTTCAGTTGGGTTATCAATTTTGATATTTACAATATCATTGGCAGGATTTGGATAAACCACAGGTGCCAATGGTAAACACAATATATGAAATACAGCATCACTCATGTCAGAAATTGTCGAAGTGAGCGAACTATAAATTTTTACTTTATAATCACCTGCATCAACCAATGGGAATCCTGTAGTATTCCAAACATAAGTTGATCCTTCTACATTGTGTTGAATAACAGCATGTAAACTTCCGTCACTATGCACCAAATCAATATCAACATTTTCTGGGAAGTTATCCTGCCACGATATTAAATAACTATTTCCAATATACCAATATTCACCACCATTTGGTTGGAGTACGGTAATAACTCCATCAACAGGTGATGCTGTAATTGAAAAAGGATTCGCACTTATACCAACTATGGCAGCGTCTGCATGGCTAAAAACCTTAACTTCATAATCTGCACCTTCAGCTGTGCCAATTGGAATATCCCAAACAAAGGTAGATCCCACAACGGAGGATTGGATGGTTGAAGCCAAAATCCCACCTTTATATAATTTAATATCAACAGTTCCAGGAACATCATCAATCCAAGAAATCAGATAGGAATATCCTCTCAACCAATGAATTCCAGAAACGCTGGGTTGTAAAACTGTAATACTTGCACCAGCTGGATTATCCTGTATTGAGAAATTATGGTCGCTAGCATCAACCAATCCGGCATCGTCATGACTATAAATTTTGACAATATAATCACTTCCTGTAGCAGTACCTATTGGGATCGGCCATACATAGGTTGATCCACTTACATTTGAGGCAATCGTTGTTTCAGCAGCGGCGCCTTTCTTTAATTTGATGTCAACCTTATTGGAAATATTATCTTCCCACGAAATAAGATAGGAAGATCCCCGAAGCCAGGTAATACCTGCTTCACTTGGTTGAACAACAAGAATACTACCTCCTGCTGGTGATTCGTGAATGCCAAAGTTGTGATCACTTTCTCCATAAGAACTGTTGTCATCGTGACCACATACCCGAACTTTGAAATCATCTCCTTCGTCATTTCCAGCGGGTATTTCCCAATCATAAGTTGAACCTTCAACATCAAGGGCAATATTAGAATGATGTACACCACCTTTGTATAGTTTTACATCTTTGTGTCCTTCAATATCATCATTCCATGAAATATGGTAGGTATGACCTCTTTGCCAATCGATACCAGAACCACATGGTTGAATCATTGTTATATGACCGGAACCTGCAGCTGCGATTGCGAAATTATTGTCACTGTCATCTTGTAATGCATCGCCTACAATCTGGGTTTGTACTCTTACCGAATAATTGCCTCCGGTTAGTATTGAACCATCATTTAGAATAGTCCATAAAAATGTTGATCCTACCACGTTTTCTGCCAGAACGGAATGTTCAACTCCACCTTTATACAATTTAATTTTCATAGTGCCGGGGAAATCGGTTGACCACGAAATCAGGTGAGAAGATCCTTTCTTCCAAGAAATGCCGGTTGTATTTGGTTGTTCAACATGGATAAAAGAGCCTGTTGCAGAAGCAACTAAAGAAAAATTGCTGTTGCTTTCATCGGAATAGCAACCGGGGCATGCTGCACTCGAAACCCGAATTTTGTAACAGTTTTTTAATGCCGTTCCTCCTGGAATTGCCCAACTATACGTAGAACCTTCTACTGAAAGAGCGATGTTGGTTACAACGGGTGATGCAGGAATGGTGTAATCAACCAAATCAATTCTACAAGGATAGATGAAATTATCTGTCCAGGAGATTAAATGGGTAGTACCAACAAGCCATTCGATGCTCGATTCGCTTGGTTGGATTACGGTAACTTGAGGCTGACCAATTGCACTAAAACTCAGTGCAAAAAAACTGGCTAAAAGAACCGTAAAATTGCGAAAATGTACGCGTGTTTTCATGATATTTTGTATAAGGTTTAATTTCTATTTCAAATAGAATTTTTTTCTTATAGAAGTGCAATCAAATATTAGGCCAATCATGTAAAACCTCTTAAAATGCCATTTCCTGTAAGGAAATTCAAGCAATGAAAACTCAAAATGATTTATGGTTTTTCCCAATTTGAAAAGAAAATTTCCAAAATCGGGAAAGCTTTTTTGGAGAAAGGGTAAAAAAAAACTCTGCTGAACATGAGCAGAGTTTTTATAAAGTACTTTTAATTGTTTAATGTTGAACAATTACTTTTTTAGTTATCACTGAATTATTCGATGTGATAGTCAGGAAATAAATACCATTTGATAATTCGGCGGTTGAAACATTAAGTTCCTTTAGTCCGTTCGTATTTAGTGTTCTTGACAATATTTGCATATTGAAATGATCAGTGAATGTAAGTGTGTAATTTCCTGATAATTCCTCATTTAACTCAACCGAAACCGATTGGTTAGCAGGGTTAGGATATACAACAGCATTCAAAGCAGGTTCAACTATGGTGAAATAAGCGTTGCTCATATCAGTAATTGTACCTGTTTCAATGCTTGTGATTTTCACTTTGTATAGAATGCCAGCAGGTACGGTTCCATTATTTGGAATAGTCCATACATAACCTGAACTGAGTACATCATTTGCAATCAATGTTGTGGTTGCCGTCGCATCATTAACTAGATCTATTCTAAGGTTTTCAGAAATATTGTCATCCCATGAGATCAAATATGAATTTCCTTTAGTCCATGTTTCGCCACCATTTGGTTGAAGTACGGTAATAGTACCGTCAAAGGTGTAATCTGTTAGTGAAAATACATTTGCACTTTCGCCAAAAACAGAATGATCAGCATTACTATAAACTTTAATTTTATAATCAAGACCTTCTGGAGAAGTTGCGCTACTGAATGTATGTACTATTGTTGTTCCGCCAGAGTAATTTGTAATAACAGGATATTCTGTAGCAGGAGCACTTGTTCTGTAGTAAACAATATCAACAGCACCGGGAATATTGTCATTCCATGAAAGTAAATAAGGCATATCACGGTACCAATGAATATTAGCAACATCAGGTTGTAATACATCGATTACATCAGCAGTGGTGTGATCTGAAATTGAGAAGGCATAGTCACTATCGTCCCATTCCTGATTATAAATAATCTTTATCACATACATGCCATCAGGATAAGTTCCGGCAACGTCAGGGATTGACCAGGTATAGGTTGAACCTGAAGCACTTGCGCTGATATTTATTACAAATACGTCACCTGCATCCCATGAATCATTTAAGTTAGTGTCTTTATAAAGTTTAATAACAACATTATTTAATGGAATGTTATCTGTCCATGAAATCACATGAGATGTACCTCTTAACCACTCAATACCATCATCACTTGGTTGGATAACAACCATATCAGCCTGCGAAGGAGTATCGGTGATTTCGAAATATTCACTACTTAAACCTTGCACTCCATTTGCAGTGGTGCTTGTAATCAATATTTTATATTGACTTCCATTTGGCGTGCCACCCGGAATATGCCATGCATAAGTCGATCCTTCTACTGAAGCCGCTATGGCAGTTGAGTCATTTATCGTATAATTGACGAGGTCAATTTTAACAGGAGAACCTAAGTTATCCGTCCATGAGATCAAATAATCCTGTCCTGATGTCCAGACTATACTTGGGGCAGAAGGCTGTATCAATTCAATGTCATAGGTGTTGGTGGCTGCATCTATTCTGAATTGGAAATCGCTGTAATCCAACACAGTTGTATAATCTAGAACACTGCTTACCCTCACACTAAAATGATTTCCCATCTGGTGGTTGGTAGGTATTAACCATGAATAGGAAGTAGTTCCATCTGGAACACTTGCAGCTAAGATCGAATGAAATACTCCGGCATAGTAAAGGTCAACTCTTACAGGACCGGGAACATTATCTGTCCAGGTGATATTGTAAGAAGTTCCTAAGTTCCATCTGATACCTGGAGTGTTAGGTACAGTAACATGCGTAAATTGAGTTATCGTAAAATTGTTGTTGCTCATATCGGTTGAAGCATCGCCCGTATCAATGATTTTTATTTTGTAATCGTTTCCGATAAGATAAATCCCACTGATTGTCCAAGACCACGAGTGACCAGAAACACCGGTAGCAAGTTGATCGTGATAAATTCCATTTTTCCATAATTCGATTGTGGAAGTACCTGATCCTTCTGACCATGTAATATTATAAGTGGAAGATGTGTACCAGCTTTCTCCGCCATTTGGTGAAGTCACAACAACAGGCTGCGTAATTCTGAAATTAGCATTACTAACATCAGAAGAAGCATCGCCTAAATCGAGGACTTTGATAATGTAGTTAGAGCCATTAGCAGTTGCACCAATAGTCCATAAATATGATTGTCCAATCACGCCAGTTGTAATGTCATACACTTTTGTGTTTGTGCTGCTATTCCACAATTCGATTTTTGCGTTTGTTCCCGAACCTTCAGACCACGAAATAGTATGTGATTGTCCCGTTGCCCAGATTTCACTTCCATTGGGAGCTGTAACAACTACAGGTTGTGTAATTCTGAAATCAGCATTACTATTGTCAGCAGATAAATCGCCTAAATCGAATAGTTTGACAATATAGTCAGAACCATTTGCAGTAGCACCAATGTTCCAGGAATAAGAATGTCCAACCACGCCGGTTGTAATGTCGTACACTTTCAAATTTGTATTACTATCCCACAATTCTATTTTTGTGTTTGTTCCGGAACCTTCAGTCCACGAAATTGTATGTGTTTGTCCGGTAGCCCAGATTTCATTTCCATTTGGTGAGGATACAACGATGGGTTGCGTAATTCTGAAATCAGCATTACTTACATCAGAAGAAGCATCACCCAAATCGAGGACTTTGATAATATAGTCAGAACCATTTGCAGTTGCACCAATCGTCCATAAATATGATTGTCCAACCACGCCGGTTGTAATGTCATACACTTTTGTATTTGTACTGCTATTCCATAATTCGATTTTTGCGTTTGTTCCCGAACCTTCAGACCACGAAATAGTATGTGATTGTCCGGTTGCCCAGATTTCACTTCCATTTGGAGCTGTTACAACTACAGGTTGCGTAATTCTGAAATTAGCATTACTAACATCAGAAGAAGCATCACCTAAATCGAGGACTTTGATAATATAGTCAGAACCATTTGCAGTTGCACCAATATTCCAGGAATAAGAATGTCCAGCCACGCCGGTTGTAATATCGTACACTTTCAGATTTGTATTACTATCCCACAATTCAATCTTTGTGTTTGTTCCAGCACCTTCAGTCCACGAAATCGTATGTGTTTGACCGGTTGCCCAGATTTCTCCACCATTCGGAGCACCTAAAACAATTGGAGCGGTAATTCTAAAATCAGCGTTACTAAAGTCTGTGGAAGCGTCTCCGACATCGGTTATTTTTATTCTGTAATTAGATCCGGCAGGTATAGCGCCATTCAAAGTCCATGAATATGGACTGGTAACTCCCGAAGCAATCGTTCCATATAAAGTTCCGCCGCTCGCAGAATACAACTGAATATTAACAGTGCCAGTGCCGTTTGACCAGGAAACGGTATGTGTTTGTCCTGTCGCCCAGATTTCTCCACCATTTGGTGCTGATAATACAACAGGTTCTGTGATTCTGAAATTAACATCACTTAGGTCATTAATACCCGCATCATCGGAGCTTGAAACTCTGATTTTATATGTGCTGCCTAAAGCTTGCCCACCAGGAATGGACCAAGAATAACTTGTGCCAGCTACTGCCGTAGTGATGGAAGTATATGATGTTCCATCATATAGATCTATATCTACATTTCCCGGAATGTTATCGGTCCAGTCGATAGTGTGAGAGGTACCTCTATTCCAGATAACCGAAGTATTTGGCGTGGTAACAATTACAGATTGAGGAGTAATGGTAAACTGATCACTTTCGATCATTGGATCAGCACCTTGGGTTAACTGGATTGTATAATCAGCTCCTGCAACCAAACTATTGCTAATAGACCAGAAAAATGGTGAAACTCCATCCGGGTCAGTACCTATCAAACTTTGCCATACACCATTTTTGTACAAATTAATAGAAACAGAAGTAAGTCCATCGCCACCAGACCATGTTATATTATGCGATGATCCACCCAGCCAGGAATCTCCTGAAATAGGGGAGGTAATAGAAATTGGATCATAAATGGTAAAATTAGCATCACTTACATCCCAAGGCCCAATATCATAGATTCCAACAGTATAATCATTTCCGGGTACCAGACTATTACTGATCGTCCAGGGAAAGGGCGAACCAGCACTGGCATCGTTTCCTATAGAACCCAACGATACGCCATTTTTATAAAGGATAATTTCAATGTTTGCAACTTCATTTATCCATGTAATATTATGGGTAGATCCCTTTAACCATGATTCACCTCCGTTGGGAGATGTCAAGGTAAGTTGTGCTTTTGCACTGAAACTTGCAGCAATTAAAAAAACTGCCAGAAGTACAAGGTTTCGTAAGTGTAAAATTGTTTTCATATAAAGTTTATTTATATTTTTTTAAAAAAATCAGCCGTAAAAATAACATAATTTGTTATTTAGATCAAGTATAAATAGAATTATTTTTAAAATAAAACTTGCTTTTTTATAAATAATTGATTACGAATTATATAAAATTGTATGAAACGCTATGTATATTGTACCAAGTATGCTTGAATCCTTGATAAAGTGATTAATTTTCAAAATAAAGAAGCATAATATCTTTTGGGGAATACCTTATTGGGGAAGTTAATACCCAAAAAAAAAGACCCCGCCACTTTCGTAACGGGGTCTTTTAAGTTGAAGGTAATCTTCAAATATTAGTGTTGAATAATCACTTTATGGGTTGTAACAGCACTTTTAGAAGCAACCGTTACGAAATAGATGCCTGAAGGAATGCCAACTGTGGAGATATGCAATTCCTGGCTGTTAGAGTATGAACGATTCAATACTTCCATATTGAAACGGTTGGTGAAGGTAACCGTATATTGCTCTTCTGTTGGATTGTTTACCTGAATGTTAACCATATCTGTGGCAGGATTTGGATATACAACGGCATTCAATGCAGGTTCAACTATAGTGAAATAAGCATTACTTAAGTCAGTGATTGTTCCGGTTTCCATACTAGTGATTTTAACTTTGTATAAAATACCTGCAGGAACAGTTGCATTTGTAGGAATAGTCCAATAATAAGCCGAACTTAAAACGTTGCTAGCAATCAAAGTTGTTGTTGCAGTGGCATCGTTAACTAAATCTATTTGAACATTTTCTAAAATATTGTCATCCCATGAAATCAAATATACGGTTCCTTTGGTAAGGGTTTCGCCTCCATTAGGCTGTAGTACAGTTATAGTGCCGCCATAAGTGTAATCCGTAAGTGAAAACTCATTTGCGCTTGCGCTAACAACAACATGATCAGAATGACTATAAACTTTAACTTTATAATGTGTCGATTCTGGTGTCGTACCATCATTAACTGGGAAAGTAAATACAGTGGTAGTTCCACTATTGAAATCAGAAACAATAGGATATTCCGTTCCTTCATCAGTTCTGTAATAAACTACATCAACCGAACCAGGAACGTTATCAATCCATGAAATTAGATAAGGTTGGCCTCTGTACCAGTGAATGCCAGCAACATCAGGTTGTAATACATCTATTACATCAGTAGTGGTGTGGTCTGAGATTGAGAAGGCAAAATTGCTTACGTCAACAGCGTCGTTATAATAAATCTTCATTAGATACATATCATCAGGATAGGTTGCAGGTACATCAGGAATTGTCCATGTGTAAGTTGATCCTGAAGCAGCTGCATTCACTGTTGCAACAAAGTCATCACCTGCATCCAAAACATCGTTCAAATTATCGTCAATATAGAGCTCAATTACAACATCATTTAATGGAATGTTATCAGTCCATGATATTAAATGTGATGTGCCTCTTAACCATTCAATGCCATTTACACTAGGTTGCTCAACAACCATATTTGCTTGATATGGAGTATCTGAAATTTCAAAATAATTGGAGCTTAAACCTTGAACACCATTTTCAGTTGTGCTTGTAACAAGTATTCTGTATTGGGTGCCATTTGGTGTCCCGTCTGGAATATGCCATGAGTAGGTTGAACCAACAATACCCGTTGCAATAATTGTAGAATCATTTAAGGTATAATTGATTAAGTCTATTTTAACAGGAGAATTGATATTGTCTGTCCAGGAGATGAGATAGTCTTCACCTGATGTCCAATGAATACCTGCGTCCGAAGGTTGTAATACGGTAATGTCATAAGTGTTAGTGGCAGCATCAATTCTGAATCGAAAATCGCTAAAATCAACAACAGTAGTAGGCTGAGCAATACTACTTACTTTTACCCTAAAGTGATTTCCCATTGCATGATTATTTGGAATAGTCCATGCAAAACTGTTTGTTCCGTCTGGCACACTTGCAGATAATACTTCATGTAATGTATTGTCTATATAAAGGTCAACTTTTACAGGGCCGGGAACATTATCAGTCCAGGTAATAGTATTTAGGCTTCCTAAATTCCAGCTAATACCAGGTGTGGTAGGTACGGTAACATGAATAGTCTGAAGAATTGTGAAGTTTGTGTTACTTTGATCTGTAGATCCATCAAGTGCATCAGTAACTTGGATTTTGTAATCAGAATCACTCAATGGAGTTGAAATTGTCCAAGAATAAGGGCTTGTAGCAGCACCATTAATAACACCTAGATCTACACCACCTTTAAATAACCTAATTTCAGCTGTACCTGTTCCACCAGTCCAAGTTATAGTATGAGTATTTGATAAATTTTCCCAGATAACGCCAGTGTTAGGAGAAGTTACAACTACAGGAGCAGTAATTCTAAAATCAGTATCACTTTGGTCAAAAATAAGATTTTCTGTTACTTCAACTTTATAATCTGCACCTTGCTCAGCGGTAACTGGAATTATCCAAGTTAAAGTTCTATCTTCCTCACCTGTACCGGTATAAATTGTTTCCTCTAAAGCACCGTTTTTTAAAAGCACAATACTTTTTGCATATCCAGCTGCAACAAAATCAGCCGACCAAGTGACAGTTAAATTTGTGCCATAGGAGTAAATTCCTCCGCCGTTTGGCGTAGCGACAGTCACAGTGAATGCCCTAGCACCAAAACTCATTGCAATCGAGAAAACTGCGAGAAGTACAAGGTTTCGTAATTGTAAAATCATTTTCATGTTGATTAGTTTAATTGTTTATATTTATTTGTTTAGATATTATTTCAATTTATTTAGTAACGATTATTTTCAAAAATTTATGAATAGTTGATGTTGATAACGTTGCGATATAGACTCCACTTGGTAAGGACATTGAGTTCATATTCAATTTATTTTCACCTTTAGGCATCAAACCACTGTAAACAGCCAATACTTTGGCGCCATTTGAGTTAAATAAACTGATATCCACATTTGTTTCAGTGTTCATTAAAATATTAAAATTTAAAGGTCCGTTTGTCGGGTTTGGACTCGCGGTAAACAAATTGGTATTGAATTCTATAGGATTTTGAATTGCAGTTACAATGGTCTTATAACTTGCATCAGCCCAATAACCAACAAAGTACTCACTGTAAAGGTTATAGTAATATGACATTTCAAGTAAACCATCCTGATTGATTGCCCAAGTCGAACCGTCCCAAAAATACAAAGTTGCATTTAAGGTATTCCCAAATTCGTCATGCGAATAAGTTGATAACGAAACATTTACCCATGCATCTGAGATCCATTGCTCAATCAGTGCAGACTGGGTTCCGCCGTAAAAGTTCTGTGTAAATTGCCCACGATAGTAATTTACCCATTGTCCATTATCCCACAGTTGGCCAACAGCCGTCGTTACAAAACCATAATCATTGTAGGTGTAATTATATTTTGTCTCATTCAGCCAGACACCTTCTGTCCAAACTTGTCCGGTATATTCAATAGGTTGGTTATTAGCATCATAAATAAATGACTCATTATATGCATTTTCCCAAATATCAACTGCCCAATTCTCAATTAATCCGTAAGTCAAATTATTGTTTGCATCGTAAGTATAAGTGAATTGCACATTGTTATTCCAAGTATCTATTTCCCAAATTTGCTGAATACCAGAAATGAGATTTCCGAATTCATCGTAAGAATACAGTGCATAAGAAACATTTGACCAAGCATTATCCTGAGATTCTTCTGCGAGATAAGCAACAACATTTCCTGAAGCATTGTAGGTAAATGTATCTCTATTAACGCCAACCCATACATTTCCATCCCAAAATTCATACAATGATGTTAAAACATTGTGATTTGTAGTATAGGTACTAGTGGTTTTGATTGAATGAACCCATGCCCCATTTTGCCAGACTTTGGTTTCTGTTGTAAGGGCATTGCCAACAGAATCAAAGGTGCTTATTATATATGACTGATTTTCCCAAACATCGTTTTGAAGTTTTTTTGTGATTCTCATTTGCAGATAACCCTCATCAGAGTAAAAATAGGTATATCTTATTGGGTTTTCCGAAACAGAATAGACTACAACAGTATCTGGGAAATAATAGGTGTTATCTCTGGATTCTTCCTTTGGTTGTAGGTTTTTCAGTTTATTAATGTCTAAACCGATATGAAATGTTGCATTTAAGTCAAGTCCACCTTCATGGTAATTTTCTATGGAAGCTTTGCGGTTAGCACTGGCAATGTCAAATGTTCGATCCTGTGCTTGAATGGACAATGAAAAAACTAATAATGTTAAAAAAAGAACGATTGAAATTCGTTGTAAATTATTCTTCATGATTTAATTGGCTGTTTTGTTTTTAATTTATTTATCGTTTTTCAAATAATTCATTTCTTTAATACAGTAAAATTTAATTCCTTAAATACCAAACACTTTGGTTAATAGGTATACGATCAATAATTGTACCTATTTTTTTTAGATCCTCTGAAGGTATTGTAAATAGTAAGAATTATTTATTTTTTGAAATATTAACACTTATTAAAATATCCCAAAATGGGACAATTTCATCCCAATATGAGAAGGGGAAGTTGAAATATGCGAATAAAAACTTTAATTAAACACGGATTTGTTAGTGTTTGCGTATAACTTACTGTAATTTAGCATATTAATCATTTATAAAAGAAGTGATTTATTAAAATGTTTTATTTCAAATTTGTTTCGAATTGGGAATTTAAGTTTGCTACTTTATTTTCATTGGTGAAAAGACTGATATGTTTATTAATCAAAAGCATATAATTATTTAAAATACTTTTACCAATATTGCAATTATAAATTGTTTTTCTTTTCAAACTTAGCATGCACAAAAGCATACACCATGGGCAGCAAAGAGATGATGATAATTAAGAATACGACCAAGGAGAAGTTGTGTTTTACAATTGGGATATTGCCAAAGAAATAGCCGGTGAAGCAGAAAGACACAACCCACAAAATGCCACCAATAATATTGAAACTGAAGAACCGACTGAATGTCATTTCACCAACACCGGCTACGAAAGGGGCAAAGGTGCGGATGATAGGCATAAAACGGGCAATGATAATGGTTTTGCCTCCATGTTTTTCGTAAAAGGCGTGGGTTTTTAGCAAATGCTCCTTCTTAATCAGTTTATAATCACGCTCATATACTTTATGACCGAGCATTTTCCCGATATAATAATTTACGTTATCCCCCAAAATGGCCGCAATACACAGTATGAAAATGAGCATAAAAATATTGATAGTATTGCCCTCCATGGCTGCGATAGCACCAGCGGCGAAAAGCAAGGAATCTCCGGGTAAAAAGGGCGTAACCACCAGACCGGTCTCACAGAAAACAATCACAAACAGAATCAGGTAGGTCCAGAACTGGTAGTTTTCGACGATATCTTTCAGGTGGACGTCGATATGTAGGATAAAATCAATCAGAAAACGAATGTATTCCATAAAATTAGTATTAATGCGGTAAACAAGGATTTGGGTAAATGATAGTAACAAAGGTAGTTATTTAGATGAAATGGAGACTTCCTTGTCATTTATTATTTTGATTTGCAACAAGCTGATGCAGATTTGCAATCTGCATCCATTAACTTAGGATATGTGATCCTTTATTTTTCTTCCGTCCTAGCTGATCCAGATTAGTAACCTGTTCGACGAAATGGCAACGCTGAACGAGTTCTATACATTTCGCTATTCACCCTTTGAATAGCTTCGGTTACTTATTATCCACTTTTCATGCCGCGCTTTGCGCGAACATCCATGCAGCCTAGCTGCAGGACTTTTCACTCTTAACATGACTTACAACCGCAGCCTGAAATAGGTTTCTCTGCATAAACCGTGATGCTGTAAATTCCTATCTCATCGACTTTAAACTGTTGCAAAGTCTCTGGTTTTAAATATTTTAACAATATCTCATCGGGAACAACAATTTCTTTTTCCTTTGAAACTTTGATATTCGAAAGGTATGCATTTTCCATCATTTTCAGGTATTCCAATTTTGGGACAGCGCCTGAAACGCATCCGGCATACATTTCTGCGGCTTCCTGAATTTCTTTTGGGAGATTCCCTTTGATCACAACATCGGATACAGATAAATGTCCGCCCGGCTTAAGTACGCGGTATATTTCTTTAAAAGCTTTTTGTTTGTCAGGGACAAGGTTAAGCACGCAGTTACTGATGATTACATCTGCTTTGTTGGCCGTGATCGGCATATTCTCGATGTCGCCCAAACGAAAACTGACATTCTCATATCCCAACTTTTTGACGTTTTCCTGTGCCTTTACAATCATGGCAGGTGTGAAATCGATCCCGATTACAGTTCCGGTATCACCAACCAACGAACGGGCGACGAAGCAATCATTCCCGGCTCCGGAGCCCAGATCTATTACGGTATCGCC
The DNA here is from genome assembly GCA_947505205.1 of Bacteroidota bacterium. Lineage (GTDB taxonomy): Bacteria > Bacteroidota > Bacteroidia > Bacteroidales > F082 > CAJBPB01. The sequence goes on from CANNKD010000011.1 coordinate 16,549, forward strand.
GATTTTTATCTGTGCAAATTCAGTCGGTATGCCACAACCCAGACCCAGATCTGCATCGGAATCATATCCCGATAAATGATTGTAGTCTTCGCTGAAAATAGTGTAGTCAGTGCCGCAGCATGACGAGGTGGCACCGCAACAGGAGCTCTCGTTCATTTCTTTTGTCTGATTTGCGATGATAGAATATTTCTCGCGAACCATTTCCTTTAGTTTTTCTTGATTTTCCATAGTATTTAGGATTAAAGTATTAAAATGTAGTGGATACCGAATTTGAATTTATATATAATTTTAGACGTTAGGTATTTATATAATTGTCAATTGTCAATTGTCCATTGTTTATTTGTTTGTAAAAGATATAAAAGTCGTTCTTGATCTGATCTCGGATGGTGCGGTAAACGTTGAGGATTTCATCATCAGTGCCGGTTGCATCAGCCGGATCGGTAAAACCAATATGGATATGTTTGTTCACTTTTCCTGTGAAGATAGGACAGATTTCTTTGGCATGATCGCAAACAGTGATCACTATATCAAAGTTTTCATTTTGGAAAACAGCAATATGTGATGGTCTTTGCCGGCTGATGTCGATGAATGATTCTTTCATAACGCTGACGGCGAATCGGTTAACTTCCTTTTCCGGTTTTGTGCCTGCCGAATATACTTCCAGTCTTGGATCAAATGACCGTAAAAATCCTTCTGCCATTTGACTTCTGCATGAATTTCCGGTACAAATAATGAGTATTTTCATTGTGTGCAGCAATTATTATTCTCGTTGCAGGAACAGCGAAAGAAATCGCTAAAAAGTTCTTGTATGGTTGCAATGCGTTTAAGATCAATACAGTAATTTACTTTTACGCCATCGATTTCACCTTTGATAAAACCAAGTTTCTTCAATTCCTGCAGATGTTGTGACACCGTACTGCGGCTCAGAGGAATTTCATTTGAGATATCACCCGAGATGCAACTGTTAGCCGAGGCCAGAAATCGCAGGATCGAAATACGGGCAGGATGCGACAAGGCTTTGGCGAATGCAGCCAATTCCTGGTCTTTTGCTGAGAATTTTTCTTTTTTTAACATCAATTATGATTTATGACGCAAACATATGACATATAATTGCAAAATGCAAGTTTTATGAAAAATAATTTTAGTTTTTCGGGAACATGAAGCATTTTGTGATGTTCCTGATCTATGTAGTAATATTTTAAGGTCTTATTATTTAGAAAAACCTTGAGATAATATTGAAAATATAATGGATCGCTTTCAAACAATTAAATCATGTTACGAAGCAGTGCGGTGGCTCGCCCCATTTATTGGGTTGGGAGCCATGAGGTTACCGACAATTATGTCTGTGCGTGTTTTAAATGCGCACCAGCATTGTGGAAAGAAAATCGACGTAGCTGCAGACTACGTCGAATGGGGAAAATATTGAAATCTTATTGCCTTATTATCAGGTATTTATATAAAAGTCTATTGTCCCAGTCTTGCTGCCGGGCAGGCATTGTCCATTACTAATTTCCAACACAAAATAATATGCAGCCAGTTTTTATTTCATCATACTATATTTTTTTTTCATACGTTTGTACATTGTCAATTCCGGCAAGATAAATTGAAATTTGTGTGAAAAGATTTTATATATTGTTTATTCTTCTCTCGTTAACTTTTTCTCATTCAATAACAGCGCAAATCGGTGGTCGTGGTGCCTATTCGTTTCTCGATGCGACGACCTCATCGCGTGTTGCAGCATTAGGTGGATCTATGGTTCCTATCAAAGATGATGATTTACAGTTGACTTTGTTTAATCCTTCACTGATCAGTTCAGCAATGAATCAAAAACTTAGTTTATCGTATGTTGATTATTTCGCTGACATCAATTTTGCATCCATTCAGTATGCGCATAGCTTTGATGAAATCGGGAACTTTACTGCCGGTGTTCAGTACCATAACTATGGGCAATTCGATTATACCGATGAAGCTGGTAATCTGAGTGGCTCAGAATTCGGAGCATCGGATTATGCAATCGTCATTGGCTGGGGAAGGCAACTCGATTCAAATTTCAGTATTGGAGCGAATGCGAAATTCGTTGGTTCACAGTACGAATCGTACCATTCTTATGGTATTGCGGTTGATGTAGCAGGAAGTTATATTACAAAATCAGGGTGGTTGCTTTCTCTGACTGCACGTAATATTGGAACCGAATTGAAATCATATCTGCCTCAGGAAAATAGCATGATGCCTTTCAGTATGCAGTTTGGCGTTTCAAAGCGGTTGGATCATGTTCCGTTTCGTTTCATGGCATTGTATGACCATATTCAAAAATGGGATTTAACTTATGATGAATCGGGTAATAATCAGAATGTTGATCCGATAACCGGACTCCCAGATGCGCAAAATGGATTCGAAAAGTTCGGCGATCAGTTTATGCGGCATATCATCATCGGAACGGAATTATATATCGGCAAAAACCTGACTTTACGCGGAGGATACAATTACAAACGCCGTCAGGAACTTCAAATTCCTGAAAAGATTGGCATGGTTGGCTTTAGCTGGGGGATGGGCATTCGGATTTCGAAATTCCAGATCAATTATTCACGCTCTACTTACCATGTTGTAGGTTCGCCAAACTATCTTACGCTGAATATCAATTTGAATGATTTTACAAAAAAATAACAAATTGAAATTTAGTAGGTTATAGATGATATGTATTTACAAAAGCTTCAGATCAATCTGTTCAAAAACTGCGAAAATGCAGATTTATTCTTATCTGAAAAGATAAATTGTTTCGTTGGAAACAACGGTGCCGGCAAAACCAATATCCTTGATGCCATCTATTACCTTTCGTTTTGTAAAAGCTATTTTAATGCCATCGATCAGCAGAATATCAGGCACGGTGAGGATTTTTTTGGAATCCATGGTGTGTATTACCGAAACCAGTCTGAACCTGATTTTGTGAGCTGTGTCCAGAAGAAAAACCAGAAGAAATCATTCAAATTCAATAAAAAAGAATACAACCGGTTAGCCGATCACATCGGTAAAATTCCCCTTGTGATGATTTCGCCTTATGATCGCGATTTGATTAATGAAGGTAGCGATATCCGCAGAAAATTCATCGATGGCGTCATTTCTCAGTTTGATCCCATTTACCTTGACGAACTGCTGATTTTCAACAAAGCCTTGCTTCAACGTAATACCCTGCTAAAGCAATTTGCCGAAAGCAGGTATTTTGATGCTGAGTTGCTCTCCGTTTGGGATGAACAATTGATTCGGTCAGGACCGGTTATATTTGAAAAAAGACGTACTTTTTTGAAGGAGTTTACGCCACTTTTCGTGCATTATTATGGTGTCGTTTCACGAAATTCAGAAGTGGTTGAGATACATTATGAGTCGGCGCTGCATTTAAATTCAATGAAAGAATTGTTATCGCAGAATATTGAAAATGACAGACTTGCACGATATACAACCTCCGGTATTCACAAAGACGATCTGCTTTTTCTGATAAAGAATTTTCCGTTGAAAAAGTTTGGATCACAAGGCCAACAGAAATCCTTTATCATCGCCATTAAATTAGCCCAATTCGATTTCACACAAAAAGTGATGGGTTTTAAACCCATTTTACTTTTCGATGATATCTTTGATAAACTCGACGATAATCGCGTGGCACAATTAGTGGAACTCGTTGGTAATGATAACTTTGGGCAGGTTTTCATCACCGATACACAACGAAAACGTATTGAACTTTTGTTTCATGATTCAAATATTCAACACAAAATATTTGATGTTTCTTCCGGCATAATATCAGAAAGTAAACCAGTATGAAACAGCAGAATGAGCAACCTTTGGGAAGCATAATCAACGAGATTTTGAAGATGTATCGCTTAGACGCCAAACTGACTGAGGTGCGTGCACTTGATTTCTGGCATAAAGTTGTCGGGGAAATGATTGCGAAACATACAGTTGATTTATTTATCGAGCGCAAAGTGCTCTTTGTGAAGCTTGATTCAGATGCTATCCGTAACGAATTGATTTATGCTAAAAGTCTGATTGTCAAAAATATAAATAAGGAAGCTGGATCCGATGTTATAACCGATGTGGTTTTTAGGTAATTGGTTTACCCTATTTCGAATCCTCATACTTGTTGAAATATAGTTTTATCCACAAATTCTATCGAACAAATAATCGATTAATCAATCCATTTTTGTACTTTTGCAGCCTTAAAAAATTAAAATACAATACTATGGCTTCAGCAGGTGATATTAAAAATGGATTGATTATTGACTTTAATAATGATTTGTACGCAGTTGTTGAATTTCAACACGTAAAACCCGGTAAAGGGGCGGCTTTTGTACGTACAAAACTTAGAAATATCAGAACCGGAAAAGTGTTACCCAACACATTCCCTTCAGGCGCCAAAATCACTATTCAACGTGTTGAGAGACGAACGATGCAATTCCTTTATCAGGATGGTGACGATTACAATTTTATGAATGCTGAAACCTTTGAACAGATTGCCATTCCGAAAAATTTAATTGATGCACCTCAGTTTTTGAAAGAAGGGGAGAAGGCTGAGATTATGTATCATACAGATTCTGAGTCAGTTCTATTGTGTGAATTGCCCAATACTGTAAACCTTGTTGTTACCTACACCGAACCTGGTGAAAAGGGAAATACAGCTACCAACGCGATGAAAGAAGCAACCGTTGAAACAGGTGCTTTGGTTCGTGTTCCATTGTTTATCAATATCGGCGATAAAATCAAAATCGATACCAAAACTTCCATCTATTCGGAGCGTGTTAAGGAATAATCTGATCATCTGTTTGAAAGTTAATATTTTACCATGAAGTTTAACCCTCCGTTGAGTTTGCAACAACTCGCTTTGTTTATAAGTGCTGAATTTGAAGGGAATCCTGATTTTGTCATCAGTGGTCTGAATGAGATTCATATGGTTGAATCGGGTGATGTCACTTTTGTCGATCATCCAAAGTATTATGATAAAGCACTGAATTCCAATGCAACAACGATTATTATCAATAAAAAAGTTGATTGTCCGGAAGGAAAATCCTTGCTTTTTCATGATAAGCCTTTTGATGCATTCATTTCAATCATCCGAAAATTTAAACCATTCGAAGCCGCAACTAATTCGGTCAGTCCGAAGGCAATTATCGGTGAAGGAACGGTTATTCAACCCGGTGCTTTTATCGGGAATTATGTGAAAATCGGCAAAAACTGTCTCATTCATGCGAATGCCAGTATTTATGATCATTGTATTCTTGGCGACAATGTTATCATTCATTCCAATTCGGTTATTGGTGCTGATGCCTATTACTTTCAGAGGCGGCCGGAGGGTTACAAAAAATTTGAATCCTGTGGAAGTGTCATTCTCGAAGATGACGTTGAAGTTGGCGCATTATGCAGTATTGATAAGGGAGTTACCGGAGATACAATCATATCAAAAGGAACGAAACTCGATAACCATTGTCAGGTTGGACACGACACCTTTATTGGTCAAAATTGTTTAATTGGCGCACATGCCGCCATTGCCGGCGTTACCAGAATTGAAGATGACGTAATTTTATGGGGACGCGTTTCAATAAACAAAGACATTGTAATTGGGAAAGGAGCGGTTATCTTGGCAACATCAGGCGTAGATAAATCGATGGAAGGTGGCAAAACCTATTTTGGTGTTCCGGCTATCGAAGTGCGCAAAGCATGGCGACAAGTTGCTGCTATGCGAAAGTTGCCTGATTTACTCACTGAATTACAGAAGAAGGTCAATTCTTAGGTATAAAAGAAAATGCATTTCTCTTTATTATTGTTGCACAGAAAGATATTGATTTCTTTGAAAGGAGTATATCTCTCTAAGGAGTAATTATCTTTTCGTCAAGTGTTTCCTTGTCAGCGTAATACAAGTCCATCACCACGATGATTGCCGCGCAACCCCAGACCGGAATTGACAACTTGTCGGTGTCAAGGAAGTTATTTAAAAAGCCATGTACGAAATAACTAATCAGGGCTAAAGTCGCTGCCATGGTAATTACCCTAATCTCCATCAATTTGGCTCTGTTGTATGTCTTAATTCCGGTATAAATCATTGTTCCGACTAAAAAAATCATGATGAGCATGCCCGGCAATCCCATTTCGCTAAGTGGTCCGATGTATTCACTGTGGGCGTTTCCTCTGTCGCCGGAGTTTGTGCTGATGATGGTTTTCTCTTTGGATCGTTGAAATGCTCCATAAACAAACTGGTAAGTCCCTGGACCCCAGCCTACGACAGGCCTTTCGTCGAAAAGTCGAAAGGCTGCCTGCCAGCGATTGATACGTTCAAGGTTTGATGCATCAGATGAAATATTTGAGATTGATTGCACATGCTCAACAAGGTCAGTAGATGAATCTTGTTTGTTTTTTTCGAGTATATCAATAATTTCACTCTGAAAGGTGATAAATATGAAAAGGACCGAAGCAAATGCAAGCACAATCCACCGGAATTTTATTTTGAAATAAACTAATATCAATACTCCCAATGAAGCAGCTAAACTAATCCAAGCGGCACGACTTAAGGAGAGAATGATAGCCATAATCAAAACGCCAACAACAATCATCACGGTTAACCTTTGATTAACTCTAAGTTTTGGATAAAACACGTATGCTATTGCGAATATCAAATACATGGCTAAGGCTGCGCCGTAGGCAGTGTGGTCATTATACAAGGGCGACATAACCCAATGTGCTGAGTCTTCGCTGAATCCAAAGCTTGCGTGTCGTGCAATGGTGTATCCAATAACGATAATCAGGGAGCAAATGTATAACCAGATAAACCAGTGAATATTTTTTAATTTTTTAAATACCAACGTGCCTACAAAATAGGAAGGAACTACAAACCACAACCTTGACAGCAGGTACTTTATAGAAACGATGGGTAGTTCAGATGTTGCAGTAGTAATGAACATCCATATAAGCATGACATAAATAATCACTGATATTCTGTGTTTTGCAATCTTCAAATCATAATTTCTTTCGTAGAGGAACTTTGAAATAAAGAGCAACAATACACCGAAAAGTAAGGGTTCGACCGGAAGCGAAATACTTAACCCTGAATCAAGGTTTTCAAGATTAACAGACAGAGGAATTAGAAAACTAATCAGTAGAATGACTTTCTCGAGTGAAAATACATAAAGTAGTAAAATAGCTAAAACGACCGGAAATGCAAAAATCAGGTAATTATCTTTTTTAATAACAAAGTACAAACTGAATGCAATAAAAACTGCTGATATCAGGTAAAGCCAAGCTATTTTAGTTCGGTTTTCCAAGGTTTAGTTCGTTGTTGTGAATGTTTTTATTGTTTTCTCTCAATTACAACCTGGTTGTTTTCGATAATAAAGATTATCAGAAAAGCAAGTATAAGCGAGCCTAAGGCTGCTAATGAAATGATAACCCATCTTACAGGATATACTTTTTTATCAGATGGGAATGGTTTTGAAATAACATTTGAATAGGTAAGATTTGAATTATAAAAGCGAAGTTCCTGTTCATATAAAACCTTGATATCGACATAGGTTCGGGCTTCATTCTGCAGCATAGCAACTAAGGTAAGTAATTCTCCACCTAAGGATTCAATGTTTTTCTTTAATTCTGCAACACCTTTCGTATTAACATTACTACTGTTGTTCCCATCCATGGTTCTGAGAAATCCTTTCATAACTTCCTGCGATTGAATAGAATAATCAATCAAGCCATATTGCGTTCCCAAAACCATCATTCTATTCTGTATAGAATCAATGGTGGCTTTCTTTTTCGCCAATTGATCTTCATACATTAGCACAACCTCGTAGCGTTTTGACCGGTGTAGGTTGGAAATCTTTTTATTGTACAGATCCAGCATTTCCTGAGCCATATCCGAGGCTACAACAGGGTCTCTGTCTTTAACAACAACAGAAATTGCTTCATAAGGTGTTTTGCTTATTTTCACATTTTCGTGAAAATTAAGATACAAGCTTGACTTAAAATATTTGTAATCGGGACTAATTTTATAATGTTCGGCAAGGTTAAATTTATTAACCATCGAATCTACAATGTCTTGTGATTGAAGTATTTGTAACATTTGCTCGGTTTCACTTTCGTCCGAGTAACTGTTGATGTTGGCCGGATAGGCGACAGCTTCCGATTTATAGAGCGGAGTGATAAATGTTGAACCGGAGAAGATTCCGCCTAAAATAGCAGCAACCAATGTGATAATCGCTAAGTGAGCTTTCCACTTGATTATCAGACCGATTATTGATGAATTGTTAAAATAATTTTCCATGTTGATTCGGATATGATTTTGTTGTGGTTTTACGATCTCAGTTTTATTATCTTTTTCAGATGATATTTCCCTGACTATTACCGTATTATTTGAAAAATTGATGGTATTGAACAGATTAAAATTTTCGATTATGATTAATCCAATAGTTAACAAGATGAAAGTTGAAGCGAGTGCTATCATGATGATAAGCCAACGCATCGGATAAGTGCTTTTCTCGGCTTCAAAAGCTTCCGTAACCACAAATTTATGTGGTAGAACTTCGGTTGCATCAACCCGAGCCTCTTCATATTTTGCTTTTATCTCAGATAGCTGCTTGCGTTGAAATTCAAGCATATCGCGTATTGACACATACTGTCCACCATATTTTGCCAATAAATCGAGTTTGGATTCAAGGGCTTTGATACCGGTTTTATTTCCTTTAGCAAGTTCGATAGCCAGCTGCTGGTTTATCATTTCTGCCTGTGTTTCATAATCATGAATCCCGAGTCTTCGTAATGAATTCAATGAATCTTCCATCAATTTCACTTCTTTATACAAGCCATTGTATTGATTCTGAACAATTATGAATGCTTTTACGGCTACTTCCTTTTGCATGAAATTCATGGTGGAATCGAATAAATCGGCTACATCATTGGCCATTTTAGCAGATAGTGTAGGATCGCTGTCCATCACCGTAATTTTAACAGCCATGTATTCAGTCTTCCTGAATTTAAAATTGCTTTCATATTCATCGTACAAATTGGTCAGCTTAAATTTACGATCCCGATCAATTGCATAATGATTCATCAAATCATATTTTTCGATGATTCGGTTACGGATTTTCGTTGAATTTAATATCTGCAGCATCCTTTCGGTTTGCTCGTCTTCACCAAATTCCAGAATGTCTTTTGTGGTTGTAAAGTTATTGCTTAACAATACTTTAGATATAGAGTTTGATGCTGTTGGGTAAAGAATAACCGTAGATTTGTAAAGCGGAGTGATAAACCTGGGTCCGGTAAAGATATAGGTGAAAAAAACAGTGAGCAATAGTATGATGAAAATGGGTTTTCGGTGATTGATAATAAGTCTAAACAAATTAAGTAAATCAGTTTCTGATTGCTCCGTATCTACCATAATGTCAAACGATTTTTTTGAGTGTCAAAATTAGTAATTATTATCATGTATCAAAATATTCATTACGTAATCGCTTATTTTCTGATACTTTCGATGATCTCTAATGTCATTTTATGCATTCCTTTGATATCTAAAAGTTTCAGAATAAACAATAAAATTACAGATGACAAAAGTCCAATAACAAGCTGAAATGGCCATTTGATTGGTAAATACTGAACAAAGAAATTCGCTGTAATCAACAAAAGTATGAAAAATGAGAGTCGAATCCAGAAGTTACGGCCAAAGGTTAAGTCTATAACTTTAAAAGCAAATATAAATTGTGCGACTGCGGTTAATAATTGAACGGAAAAACTTGCAATTGATGCTCCAAAAGATTGATAATGAGGTATCAATATAAAATTTAACCCGATATTTAGTACAACACCGAATGCTGCCGAAATATTTAGTAATTTCAAATTGCCGTTGGCAGTGAGTAATGTTCCGAAAATATAAGTACTCGAAACAGCAACAAAACTTCCCATCAATATCCGAAATACGAGAGCGGATTCATGAATACGAATGATAAAATCATTAGCCGATTCAGTACCGGTTTGCGGATACATCAATTCCAGTATTTTATTACTGAACGTTATGGAAGAAATGGCTGTGGTAAGTGAAATCGCTAAAATAATTGTAAATGAGAGTTTTACAAGGTCATTGATTGGATTTTTGTGCTTGATCATCGTTGAGAATAAGGGCAGCAGCAATACGGCAAAAAGCAATGAAATATTGTTTCCGGCATCAAGCAATCTGAATGCCCGCCCATAAACTCCTGACTGATGTAAGCCAGTCTCACCGGGCAGAAGTCTTTCCAAAAGTACCGGTTCCATCCGGTTATAAATGCTCATCAGCAATACCAATAAAGCAAATGGCATGCTTTTTTTAATGATCATCAGGCTGAATGGCCAATTGAATGATAATTTAATTTTTCCGGTATGGCTTAGCACAATAATCAATGCAACCAGTGTTGTGAGAAAATAAGAAGTCGTTTGCGCATATACATACCATGATATTTTAATTGGCGTGATAAAAAAACCGGACCAAAGTAGTAAGCTACAGATGAATATCATTAATAACCGGTCAAGTACCGAGAGCATACTGTCGGTTTTGAAAAGCAACAAACCGGAGATATTAGACCTTAAATATAGTATAAAAGAGAGCAAAAACTGATTGAAAACGAGCCAGGCCAATAGATTTAATTGTTCGCCACGATAACCAATACTGAAACCTACGATGAAAACAACGATTGAATACAAAATGCCCAAAACGAGTTTCATGGTTGCTATTCCGGCAAAATGTTTCGCTAATAAATGATTGTTTTGGGCAATATTCCGGTTGTTGTAATTGGTGATGCCGAGGTCTAATAAAATAAAGAAAATGATGGAGAAGCTGTACATCGAAAGAAAAAAACCATAATTGACATCTCCAACCTGATTTTGAACGGTACGATCGATGCCAAGAATCCAAAAAGGCTTGATCAGCAGGTTCAGGAAGAGTAATAAGGCAAGGTTTTTTACGAAGCGTCGCTGCATCTCAGTGTGCTGATTTATAGCTAAGGTATGAAAAAGAAGTTTTGGGTTTTGTGTTTTTGTGCATCAAAATCGATCAAACGACCATTTTCAAGAAATTTGATAGAATAATCGAATTTTTTAACGAACTCGAAACATTTGTTTCGGTTATCATTTTCCCACAATTCAGTGTAGATGACGGGTTTATGCTTTTGAATGATATCTTGCGCACCACTTAAAACAAAGGCTTCGAAATTCTCAACATCGAGTTTGATGGCGGTGATTTTACAGTCATTTTGATGAATTTCCTTCAGATCGTCCAGTTTAATCATCTCCACACTAAATTTATTCCCTTCGTTAAAAACGTCGATGCTTTCGTGAACGATATGGCTCAGTCCCTGCATTTTAACTTCGTTCAATACTGGCATCACCATTTCAACGGTTCCATTGCTGTCGCCCAAAGCTTTCTCAATTACAGTAACATTATACAACTTAAAATAGTTGATTATTCTTTTTAACGCTTTGATATTCTGAGGAATAGGTTCGACTGAAATGATATGACTTTTTGGAAATTTCTTTGCAAGCCAAACTGTCATGATGCCAATATTGGCACCAATATCAAGCACAATTCCCTTTTGAGGAATCAACTGTAGAAAATGAATAAAATCGCGTTCGTTACGATTCCACCGCAGTGTTTTAATTATAAAAATTGAGAAAACGAACAAATACCTGTCAAATCCCAGTAATTTTTGCAGTATCTTTTTTACCTGCTCCTTCATTTAATTTCGGATATTTGCGGCAAAGTTAAAAATATTCGTGCCGCCTCTTGTCAAAATGTTTATGATTTGAAAATAGCTGTCAACACCAGGTTACTTATTAAAAATAAGCTTGAAGGTATCGGTTGGTTTACTTTTGAATCGCTGAAGCGAATCACCAAAAGCCATCCTGAAGTGGAATTTTATTTTCTCTTCGACCGTGCTTTTGATCCGGCTTATATATTCGGGCCAAATGTAAAACCTGTCGTGCTATTTCCCCAGGCACGGCATCCTTTTTTGTTTATTTATTGGTTCGAATGGTCTGTTACAAGGGCGTTACGCAAAATAAAACCCGATCTTTTCCTAACGCCAGATGGTTATGTGAGTCTTTCGACCGATGTGCCAACATTGGCGGTGATGCATGATCTTAATTTTGAACATTTTCCGGAAGATTTGCCTTGGCTCGTTCGCTGGTATTACCGGTATTTTTTTCCTCGCTTTGCACGAAAAGCTTGCCGCATTGCAACGGTTTCTGCTTTTTCAAAAATGGATATTGTGAAGCAGTATAACATTGATCCTGAAAAAGTTGATGTTGTGTATAATGGTGCAAATGAGATATTCAGACCGATTTCTTCCTCTGAAATTCTGAATACCAGATCCCGTTTTACTGCAGGTTTTCCTTATTTTATTTTTGTTGGTTCATTGCATCCGCGTAAGAATCTGGTTCGCTTATTCGGTGCTTTCGACAAGTTTAAAAGTATGGCAGAATCAGATATTAAATTGTTGATTGTTGGTGAAAAGAAATGGTGGACCAAAGACATAGAATCGAAGTTTGAGAGTTTGAAACACAAAGACGAGGTGATCTTTTGCGGCAGACTAAATCATGTTGATCTGCAATTAGTTACAGCTTCTGCCTTGGCCACAACATACGTTTCTTATTTCGAAGGTTTTGGTATCCCGATCGTAGAATCATTCCGTTGCGGTGTGCCTGTCATCACATCAAATATCACTTCCATGCCCGAAGTTGCAGGTGATGCGGCTCTTTTAGTCGATCCTTTTGATGAAGATTCCATTGCAGATGCGATGTTTAAAATGGCTTATGATACGGTTTTAAGAGAGAAACTTATCAAAAAGGGATTTGAACGGGCAAAGCTTTTCGTTTGGGATAATACAGCTAAACAGTTATGGGAAAGTATCTTAAGAACTATTGAATTTCAATATAAGTCGAAATGAATATACTAATTTTGGGAGCAGGTGGCCGTGAACATGCGCTTGCCTGGAAACTGCGACAGAGCAAAAAGGTAAAAAATATCTTTATCGCACCGGGTAATGCCGGAACCTTGACAGTTGGCAAAAATTTACCTGTCGATTCAACTGATTTTGACGAAATAAAGCGTATTTGCATCGAAAATATGATTGATTTGGTTATTGTTGGCTCCGAAGCACCATTGGTAGCCGGTATCGTTGATTATTTTCATAACGATCATGCAATCTGTGATATAGATATCATTGGTCCCGACAAAACTGGAGCACAACTTGAAGGAAGTAAAGCTTTTGCTAAAACTTTCATGAATAAATACAATATCCCGACAGCAGCCCATTTTACTGTAAATGCTGATAATCTTGAGGCAGGCATCGAGTTTTTGAAACAGCAACAATCACCTTATGTATTGAAAGCGAATGGATTAGCTGCCGGAAAAGGCGTCCTGATTATTCAAGATTTGGACGAAGCCGTGAGTGAGCTTAAACTAATGCTCGAGGGGAAATTTGGAAGTGCATCGAGTCAGGTTGTGATCGAGCAGTTTTTAGATGGAATTGAACTTTCTGTTTTTGTGCTCACGGATGGAATTTCGTATAAAATTCTTCCAACTGCCAAAGACTACAAACGCATTGGCGAAGGTGATTCGGGTCTGAACACTGGTGGTATGGGTGCTGTTTCACCGGTTATTTTTGCCGATCGACAGTTTATGCAAAAGGTAGAATCAGAGATCATTATTCCAACATTGGATGGTTTTAAAAAGGAAAATATTCATTATATTGGATTTGTCTTTATTGGGCTGATGAATGTTGATGGACAACCTTACGTAATAGAATACAATGTCAGATTGGGTGATCCGGAAGCTGAATGTATTATTCCGCGTATTAATTCCGATTTCAGTGATTTGATGAAAGCCACAGGAAACGGTACATTATCTGATATTGAGCTCGAAATTGATGAGCGATTCGCTGTTACTATCATGTTGGTTTCGGGTGGTTATCCCGGCGAATTTTTACGCAATAAAAGCATAACCGGCATAAACAATACCAAAGATTGTGTTGTGTTTCATGCCGGAACTTCGATGGATATTGAAACAGAAACGATCAAATCAGTTGGCGGAAGGGTGATCGCAGTCACAGCCAAAGATTACCGAATGGAAGGTGCGCGTAGCAAAGCCTTGATCAATGCCGAAAAAATCATGTTCGAGGGTCGCTATTTCCGTCGGGATATCGGATTGGATTTGATTCATTATGCAGTGAAAAAGTAAAAACATTTTGTGTAAAACGAATACCGGATTTAACAGTGGTTGATTGCTGGTAATATATAATAGAGTAAGAATGATAAAGTTTTTAAGATCGAGTTTTGCCGGACAATATGCTGTCATTTTGATAATTGCCATTGGTCTTTATATTCCATCTTTTATTGATCCCGTTGTGCCTGATATTACAAAAACTGTTTCAGGCCCATTGTATGAGCAACTTTCAAAGATTTTACATGAATTTCCATTGATCGCAACAGTTATTTCCCTCGTTTTACTGCTCATTCAGGCTTTTTTGTTTAATACAATACTTGCTGTAAATCAATTAATTACACGAAGAAGTACTTTCGGTGCGTTTGTGTTTGTCCTGGTTTTCAGTCAATCGGTCTTTCAAACAACCATTTACCCTTTTGTTCCGGCAAGTGTGTTTATCATGATTGCACTTTATGTTCTGTATAGAATTGAGGATAAAACAGAGAATCAAATTGATATTTTCAATACAGGACTTTTTGTTTCGATTGCTTCGTTGTTTTATCTGCCTGCGATATTGCTTATTGTATGGATTTGGATATCGTTGTTGATGTCGAGATCGGGTTCTTTTCGCGAATTAATGATATCCATTGTTGGTTTTTTTACACCTTATATTTTTCTTGCAGTTTTTTATTTCATGAGCAACAGCCTGATTAAAAATGTGTTGGAATATAATGAGGTGCCATCTTTGTTTAGTTTTTCTGCAATAACAGTTGACTGGTATAGTTTGGTCATTTGGGTGATAATCATTTTTTTATTACTGCAATCATTTTCGCTTATTTTTTCCGCATCAGGAGAAAAGAGTTCAGAAATCAGAAAGAAAAAAGCAATTGCGAATGTATTGTTTATGTTTTCCATTCCATCTTTTGCGTTTTTGAACCAACATATTATTCAAAATGGTTTGATACTTTTTCCAATTGCAATTTTGTTATCTTATTCATTATCAAATGTTAAGAAAGTCCTGATTTCGGAATTGCTGCTTTGGTGTCTGATCATAGCGATTACGCTCAATCATTTCCTCACTTATTTTATATGAGTTCGCTTATTGCTTGCTTCGATCCTTCAAAAGTTGAAGCCGGTTGTGATGAAGCCGGGCGTGGTTGTTTGGCCGGACCGGTGGTTGCTGCGGCAGTAATTTTACCTATTGATTTTGATCATGAATGGCTCAACGACTCGAAAAAACTTAGCGAAAACCGAAGAGAAGTGATGCAGGAACTGATTAAAAAAGTAGCTGTTTCGTGGGCGATTGGAGTAGTAAGTCCGGCAGAAATAGATAAAATTAATATTCTGAATTCATCATTTTTGGCAATGCATCGTGCTATATTTCAATTACATATACGTCCAGATGGCTTGCTTATAGATGGTAACAGGTTTACAAAATATCCTGATATTTCACATATTTGTATCGTTGGTGGCGATTCGAAATATCGTTCAATTGCTGCA
>CANNKD010000012.1 GCA_947505205.1 Bacteroidota bacterium
ATGCAGGTAAGGGATTCCGTTTTGTCGAAATAATTGGCATCATCACCCAGTACTGCTTCATTGAAAGGATTTTTATGCGCAATTATTTTTGCAGAAGCTGCCATAGCTTCTAATAATGATGGATTGGTTCCTCCTCCTGAATGTCCATGGAAATATAAGGCTGCATAGTATCTTAATTGATCAAGTATTGTGTGGTCAAAAATACTTCCCAAAAAACGAATCTGTTTCGAATGATACTTTTTAACCAAAAATTTACCAAACTTATTCGAAGTGTTTCCAATAATTAGTAACGGATAATTTGAACCTGAACGCAGAACTGCCTGAATTATTTCTTCAATATTGTTGTCAGCTTGCAAACGTGCAATTACCAAAAAATAGGCGTTGGGAATGATATCATAATGTCGAATTTTTATGGCAACAGGATTATTAAATTTTTCAGCACCATAAGGAATATACAAAGCCTTGATCTGATAGGTTTTATCCAAATAGTTTTGGATAGCAATTGAATCAGCAATTAAATAATGACTTGTTTTGATGATACGTTTTTCCGAATACTGTAAAAATTTTCGCACCAGGCGACTGTATTTATGACGTTGCCACTCGAGGCCATCCATATTTGTAATAATGACCGAATCCGAAGGAAGCAGACCTTGCCAGATGGCACTGCTTGTATAACCCAGTTGATAAATGAGGTCGAATGAGCGTGATCTGCTATCAATGAGGCAGTTGAAATCATAGATAAATTGTCCGAATGTACCTAATGACGACTCCGGATCAAAACAATGAATCAGATGAACTCCTCGAAAAATTGGTTTTTGATATGGGTGGTTGTGAGGACAATAAACCCAAATTTCAAATCCAAGTTGAACCAATCCAACAGATAGATATTCAGCAAACTGTTCAAATCCGCCATAGTTATTCGGAATGCCCCGGGAGCCTATAATACCAATACGCATGAATTTTCTTTACTTTGAAATCTAAATTTATCGACAAATTTAATAAAAACGCCTATTTTTGGTTAATAATAGAAAGGCGAATAGGTCGTTTTTCCATTTTATAAAATTATAGCGAAAAGTAATCAAAATTGATCACTTTCGAAGAAAACAATATCAATTTATGAATAAAAATCAAACTAAAAAAATCAGGAATGGGGCTATAACTCCAAAATCAGGAAAAATAACCGTTCCTGGGATGATTTTTTTTGGGTTTATGATTGTTGTTTTGCCATTGGTTTATTTTAAAAAGACGCTTGATCCTTGCCTGATGCCACAGCTTTTTACCGCAAGTCTTTTTCTTGCTATTTTTTGGATAGCTAATTTTCTAATAATTAAAAGGAACTTCTTCAATAGGAATAATTTTAAGCCCATAATAGTTTGGATGGCAGTCGGTTATTTATTTATTTCTATACTCTCGATGTTTTTTGCAGTAAATGTTAAGGAAAGTTTATTTGATATTTCGAAAACGATTGTATTTATTTCAGTCATAATCCTGACCCTGAATTTACTCAATGAATCTGATCATTGGGTCAAATATATCCCCCTTTTCTTCCTGATTGCTATATCGATAGCACTCATAATCGGTTTCCGACAATATGCGGTGGAGGTAATGCCAGCACCGGATCGTTTGCTTGAAGATGGTCGTCCGGTTAATTATTTGGTTGATGGATTAATGGCACACAAAAACCTTTATGCTTCCTCTTTATTTATGAGTCTTCCTTTTTTGATTTTTGGATTAATTCAGTCACAAAAGATGCTTCGATTTATATATGGTTTAATCACGTTTTTACTTTTTGTGATGATTATTTTGCTGAGTACACGGGCTGTTTGGCTTGGAATATTGATTGCAGTAGGAGCAAGTAGTATAATTTTATTGGTATATGCTGATAAATTTGGATTACCAACGAAATTCCGAAAATGGGCCTTGCTATCCATGGTTGCAATTCTGGTTTCAGGATTAACCGTTGTTTCAAGCATAAGTTCAAAAGATCAGTTTTCGCCAATTGAGCGGTTGAAAAGCATTTTTAGTTCGAAAGATTCGAATAATATTTATCGTCTGCATGTTTGGGAACTTACAACAAATATCATCAAAGAAAACCCGATGACAGGCGTTGGAGCAGGCAACTGGAAGTTTATTGCTCCCAGATATTATCATAATTATAATTTTAAATTGAACCAACTAAACTGGATTGGTCCTCATAACGATTTTTTGTGGGTGTTGGCCGAGAAAGGTTTTCCAGGGTTTTTGTTTTTCGTTGGGATGTTTTTCATGGCTTTCTATTATTTATTCTCAGTTATACGAAAAACTGAAAATGGTAATCATAAAATATTGGCACTGATACTGATAGGAGGGTTCATCGGCTATTTGGTGATTTCTTTCTTCGATTTTCCGCTGGAACGCATTGTGCATCAAGTCTGGCTGGCGATTTGGATGGCAATTTCGGCCAATTTGTATTTTCAGATTAAACAGAAACAACCAGTAAAGAAAGTTAACTTTTACTGGTTGTGGATAATATTAATATTGATGATTTTACCAATAATCTATTCTTATTCAGCTATAAAATTGGAAATGTATGTTGTAAAAGCCCGAAGGGCTCAACACAGAAAAGACTGGAAAGGACTATTGGAAGACGCAAAAAAAATCCCGACACAGTTCAGAAATTTGGATGCTGAAGCTATGCCGGTTTACTATTATCAGGGAATTGCCTATGAAAATCTTGGCCAGTATGAATTAGCCAAGACCTGTTATCTTCAGGCCTTATATGATCATCCTGCCAAAGTTGAAATTATGAATAATTTGGGATTGATGTATTTCAATTTGAAACAGTATGAGGATGCAAAACTATATTTTCATAAGGCAATCGAAATCCTCCCTGATTTTTTTGAATCCTTGGTTAATTTGTCTGCTACATATATTATTTTGGAAGATTATAGCAAGAGTCTCGAATATCTGAATAAGATTCCAAAAAACCAGTGGGATGAACGTTTCTATAAAAGGGCAGAATACTTGGAACAGAAGATTAGGCAGAAATCCATCCAGAAATAAAAGGTGCATTTACAAACTAAAAGCATGATTCAGATCGATGCGACACGTGATTTTTCCAGGATTGCTGTTTGTATCTGCCAGTATTAATCCAGATGCAATGAGTCCGGATGCGAAAACCCGCTCCATTGCATGTGCCAGTGTGCCATCTAGTTGATTGTTTTCCGGTTCAAAATCTTGATCCGTTAATCCAAGATTCAAAACAGGAATAAGAGCTTCTTTGCGGGCATAAAACATGGTCCCTGCGGTGAAATGGAGGTTTTGTAATTGCTCCTTTTTCAATCCCATTTCCAAACTTAGTGAAAGAACCTTCTGTGCATTACCACCATAGTATAATGCCATTGGCAAAATATGCCCCGATGGACCAATCATACCAATCTCCTGATGTTGGTTGAATGTATGGATTACTTTTCCAATGCAATCTTTTCCAATAATCTTGTTGAAAAGATCGTCTTTCCACAAATCTCTTTTTTTTAAATGATTAGAACGCTTGGTGTGAATTTTAAGAATCAATTCATAACCTTCATCAAAAACGTATTGCAGGATCTTGAGAAAAGGCAGGACATCACGTCCACGGTTATCTATAATAAAAATTGAATGCTGAAAAGAACCTGCTTTTAAAATAGTGCTTATTTCCTCTTTCAGAAATTCGGGTGTTGTGATAAATAGCTTAAAATCTTGAAAATCAGAATTTTTCAATAAGTCAATAATTTCGAGAAAAACATCCAGATAAAAGACATGGAGCACAATGGCAATTTTTTCGATATTCTTTTTGTCATTCGGACCGATATTTTTCTGATAAAAGTTAAGATTATAGTGATGATATATAATTCGTTTCCAGAATTTTTTTGACCATATTTCGGTATTATTTTCAGCAAAAATGCGGGCGGTCTTCCAGTTTTGGTAAACAGCAAGTTTTTTTGTGAAAAACGGAAATAAGTTAAACAGGAACCACTTTATCATTTCTTTTCCAGGCCGGTTCATCGGTACAAAGCGCCACACTTTGTCGAAGTTAAGGATGATATAGGGTTCCTTATCAGGATTATGAGATCTCATTTCTAAATATATTGTTATGTATCAGTGGATTTCAGAGTCATTTTAAATTCATTTTAGAGTACATCACCAAAATCCGCTTTTAATTTTTGAAAAGTAAACACTCCTAAAATGAAAATAAAAGCAGTTACTGACCAAAAGTAAATATTCATTTCAACGAATTCAAAAAACCAGACTTTTTCAATGAAAGTATAACGATACCCCTCAGTGATATAGAAGAATGGGTTTAATAGAGCAATATAGCGATAATTTCCTTTTAACATTGTAAATGGATAAATGATTGGAGTGGCCCAGAATAACATCGTTGTGATTATATTGACAATATGAGCCATGTCATGTATGAAAACATTCACAGATGCGACAAATAAGGAAATACCAGTGAGCAGGATGAAAGTAGCAAATAAATAGTAAATGATCTGAATCCAATAGATTGTTGGATATATTTGAAAACTGAATATTAATATGATAATTACTATAAAAATCATAATAACGTGGACAATCATACCGGAAAATATCTTAATGATGGGGATGAAACTGACATTGAAACTTGTTTTCTTTATAAGATAAGCGTATTCAGGGAGCGCCATACAACTTACAATCATAGTCTGACTGATAAAGAGCCATGGTATCATCCCTACAAGCAACCATGGGGCAAATGGAACACCGGTCGCAGTATTTCCGGCACGCAATCCAAATGTAAAAGCAAACCAAATAACAAAGACGTAAACGGCTGGTTGAACAAATGCCCATGGTAATCCAATAAATGAAGAAAAATACCTACTCTTAAAATCTCTGATAATCAGTGTTATAAGAATATTACGCTGTGTATAAAAAAGTTTTATTGTATCGATTGCTCTGTTAAGTATTTTCATCTTTATTTGAATAATGTTAAAAAACAGTGGTAATAAATATTGTTACTCTAAAATTGAGAAAGAGACTTCTTTGACAACAATTTGAGACCCCGTTTTATATATGGCTCCAGCATTATTAACTTCAATTATTAATCCATCATGAACCCAATGAATTTGTTGTTCTATTTTGTCAGTAATAGTCTGCAATCCGAAAGAAAGTGAATATCGTCCATTTCTTAAACATGGGAAGTCAAAATCTATAGCCACAATATTTTTTTTATCTTTTTTAAAAATAATAGGTTGCTGATAATGATAGCTTTTCATTATAATAACGGTATTCCCAAACTGGCCGTTAAGATTTAGCTGAATACCAGGTTGAGATATTTTATCTTTAGTTAAAATATTGATAAAAACCCGAATAGGCTCGCCTCCAATTAATTCATGGACATTTTTTTTATTAGATCGGTTAATAATAGCTGCATTTTGAATTTGGGCTTCCTGGGTGCCATAATTATCACATTCTTTCAAGTCTTGCCAGATCAAATCAGGAAAATGATCGGGGACTAGTAATTCTGTCAAATCACCTGCTTCATCTGAACTATTAGTAGGTGATTGATTTAATTTATTTTTCGTTATCATTGAAAGCATAAATGCATTATAGCTGTCAGTTACAAAAACCGGATCGCCTTCTTCTCTGATCACTCCTTCATGCAACCATATGGCCCGTGTACAAAATTCCTTTACTGCACTTAAACTGTGCGTACAAATCAAAATGGTTTTTCCTGATTCTTTAAAGTCTCTTATTTTCCTGTAACATTTTTGCTGAAATCGTATATCTCCTACTGAAAGTGCTTCATCGGTTATCAGAATATCAGGGTCGATATTGATTGCCATCGAAAATGCGAGCCTGACATACATCCCACTTGAATATGTTTTTACGGGTTGTGTGGCATATTCTCCAATGTCAGCAAAATCCAATATTTGTTGGAGTTTACTTTCCATTTCTTTCTTTGAATACCCCTGTATTGCACCTAAATAATAGATGTTTTCGATACCTGTCAAATCAGTATTAAAACCTCCACCAAGTTCCAGAAGTGCTGTAACTTTTCCATTGCATGAAAAACTACCTGAGGTTGCTGTCACCACTGAATTTAAAATCTTCAACAAAGTAGATTTTCCACTTCCGTTTTGACCAATGATACCTAAGACCTCACCTCTTTCGAGTTGAAAAGAAATATCCTTAAGCACTTCATGTCTTTGATGGTATTTCTTTCTGAAAGGATGAAAGAATTCTTTGATCCTTTCAAAACGAGAATGATAAAGTTTGTAGGATTTTGAAAGATTTTGAACAGTGAGTGCGGTAAACTCAGGCATGATAGACTAATTAAATAATTTTTTAAAGATAAAAAGATAAGTTATTTGATTGTTAATACATTCTATATATTTACAACAAATCTCAAGAATTCGAAAATGAATATATTATTCGCTACCGAATTAAAAGCATGAATGATGATTTAGTTTAATGCAGTAAAACGAAGATTAAAAACGATTTACAAGCTATAAAAATTAAATAACACTAGGTAATAATTCCAAATATTAGTTTTCAGAATTTCCTTTACAAATAAAACGATAGATATAAAACTCAAAGAACTGATTTTTCAACATCCTTAAGAGTTTTATCATATGCATCAAGAATAACCAATTCATGAGTGTTAATAACATCTTTGAAGGAATCAAGCTTTTTGAAAACTTTCCTGGAATTTTTACCCATAGCCATTCTGATTTTTTTGTTCTCAGCTAAGTAATTGATCTGTCCAGCAAGTTTATCGGGACATGTATAATCAGCTTTTATAGCGTTATATCCAAATTTGACTTGTTCTTTCACGCCATTGATTGGGGTCGTAATAATAGGAAGTCCATAGGCCATTGCTTCCAGAATTGCTAAAGGGTAAGTGTCATTTACTGAAGTAAAGACGAAAATATCAGCAGCACGATAAAAAGAATCTATATCACTAGTTTCTGAGACCACTGTAATTTCCTTTTCAAGTTTGAACTCACTAACAAGCCTTACCATTTTTTCTAGATAAGGCAAAGGTTTACGCCCCCCTACCAAAAAGTATTTGAGTTTCTTTCCGGTTAAGGAACGAGCAGCTTTTATAATGATCTCCTGGTTTTTGTGTTCGACAATTATACCAACATTCAATATAACCAACTCATCAGGTTGAATTCCTAGTTTATTTCGCGCTTTGTTTTTGAGTGTATCATTAGGTTTCAAATTTCTAAAACTTTGATTTAGTGCATTATGGATTATTCTGAAATTGTTTTTTAAATGATATGCTTCGTAATATTGTTGCGAATATTGAGTACAAAAAACAACCGTTTTTGCCTGCTCAAATGCTTTAGTATAATTAATCGTACAATTTTGTGCTAGATGAAATTGCTCCATTTCATCAAATGATTCGTGGATCATCCAAACTGATGGTATTTTTAGGTCACTCAGAATATTGATAACATGATAGTTATGTAATACATTTACAAAAGCAACATCAATATCATTGTTGGTTACAACTTCTACTATCTTTCGCTTAAACCTATGAAAACTTTCTTTGTCTTCAAAATCTATTTCATAATGATTTTGATTGCAATCGGTCAAAACAACTGTTTTGATGCCATGTTGATTCAGCGATTGCCGTGCTAACCCGTTAATGGGTGAAACGACACAAATATTGTATTTGCGCTTTTTTTGCAGGGCAAAAACCAGATCGTACAAAACATTTGGTGCTCCCTCATGGTTAAAATTGTGGGTGTAGAAAAGTATATTCAGTTTTCTTTTGTTCGCATTTTTTATAGTTGAAAAAATTACCTTTGATATGGTCTTAAATAACAATGTCATAATGGTCCATACTCTTGTGATAATCAACTTAGCATTCCCGTCGATAAAATCTTTCTTAAACGCACTTTTTTGATTAACAACTCTTTTTAATTTCAATACTTGGTTTTTGAGTTCAGAGCTGTTGTATGTTTTTCCGGAAATTTCGTAACACAATAAATCGAGCCAAGCTATTCTTCTGGTTGGAAATTTCTTGATCAAACTCCACATCGCCTTTCGTCCTGATTTTCTTTCATTTAGACGATAACAAAGATTTATGTAAACACTATTATGCATGTACATGGTATCCCAATGCATTGAAAGAAAGTCAAAGTGTCGCTTTATTATTCTTCCATAGCTATCCCATTTTACTTTTATGTATTTATCGTGCGTTAGCTGGTTGTTCTCATGATGATGAATTTTAACTAAAACTTCAGGTACAGTACGGAAGGTAAATTTTTTAGAAAGCCGAATCATGAAGTCAGTGTCTTCACCAACTTTTAATGTTTCATCATAAAAACCAATTACATCAATACAGGATTTTTTAACACTCAAACCAAAACCATTGCCAATAGCTGTTGAAACCATCAAACCTTCTTCAATGTTATTAAAATCTGCAGGCCATGCTTGTGTTCTAATTGTTTTCTCGACATTTTCCATGTCCAAAACACGCGTAATTCCAGTCCAAACAAAATCTGGTATTTTTGAACCTTTTGTAAATGCCTCAAGAATTTTCCCTAAGATACCTGGCAAATATTCATCATCATCGTCTAAAAAATTAATAAACTGACCGCGTGCCATTTTCATTCCAGTGTTGTAAGCTCCTGCTGCTCCTTTGGGTGTATTATGTATAAGGTATTTGATACGTGGGTCATTTAAACCTGCAACAATATCAGCAGTTTCTTGATCATTGGCATCGTCAACAATAATCTGTTCCCAGTTTGAGAATGATTGATTCCGAACGCTGTCAATTGCTCGTTTTATTAATTGGGGACGCCGATTGGTAGGTGTTACAATGCTAAAAACAGGATATTCAGGATCGTTTAAATGTTTATTTTTCTTTAGGTTAAATTGGATCTCCTTTTCAGAAAACTCATTAAAAATATCAGGTCTTTTCTCATACAGGCTTTTATGACGATTGAACGCTTGAACAATCACTTCCTCCATTTGCATTGGATTTTGCTTTCGGCGTCCTGACCTACTTTCTTCCTGATTTTCATAAGTACGATAAAATACCAGTGGTTCTTTGATTTGAGAAACTTCTCTTCCCAACTCAAGAATGGAGAGCCAAAAATCGAAATCTTCATAACCATGGATCATGTCAGATGAATAGCCTCCGGTTTTTTTCCAATCTGATTTTCTGAAGCAAGCATTTGCTACTATGCAATTGGCTCGTAGCATGTTTTCAAAACTATAATCATTCAGGATAAAAGGGCCTTCTTTATATCCAAACAGCTCGACATCACTATACACAATTCCATTGTCGGGTTTGGCTGTCATGATTTCAACACATCTACGTAAAAAGTCTGGGGCAATTTTATCATCAGCATCAAGATTGATAATAAGCTCCCCACTTGCATTTTCAATTGCCAGATTACGAGCATGAGCCGGTCCAAAATTTTCAGTATGGAAGATCTTTACTTTTTGGTGCTTAATTTTATTAAGAATAACCGAAGTATCATCTGTTGAACCGTCATTTACAATAATAATTTCGAAATTCTGAAAGCTTTGTTTAAAAACTGATTCCAGCATTTCATGTATATATTTTCCATGGTTGAAACAGGCAGTAACAACACTCATCTTGACTGGTTCTTTGAATCGAATGTGGATCTTGTACAACGCTTTCTTTATTAACACCCAAGTGTGTTGAAAAATAAGATTTACATGGTACCTCCAATCATCTGCAGTTGGAGGTGGTAAAACATAAACCTCTTTTACGATTTCGATTTTCTCAATTTGTTTAATCTCTTTTACAATCGTTTTTTCAGTAAAAATATGAAAGTAGGGTGTTAATACACCACCAAAACCTTTCAAATGATTTTCAATCCGTTCAATGTCAGATCCTCCAAAATTGAAATATTCAACCTTATCATGAAAGTATTTAATTGCTTCCCACATGACAAGTGTTTGTCCACCAAGATGCCTAAGATCTGGATTTCCAGCACTTAGTAAAGCATATGCCGACTTATCAGAGAAAACCAAATAAATGGCAGCATGTTCATGTTTTTGCTCATCGAAGACAGTTATAATGATTCTTTTTTGGTGTTCGACAACTTCATCGTCAAGTCTTTTAAAATCATCATATGAAAAACGAAATTTTAAATCTTGTCGTTTGTAGGTTAGTTCAATCAGGTGGTAAAAAGACAGGAGGTCTTCCGTATGCTTAATAAAGAGTTCTGCTTTTCGGGATTTGGCGATGGTTTCCTTTACTCCCCTACTTAAATCTGACCAAAGCTTTGCTTCATCTTTATTCTTATAGTTAATCAGATAGGTATATCTGGTCGTCTGCCTGAAACCTCTCCACCTAAAAGGAAGCCAGTCAGTAAAGGTATGTGAGGTGCAAAATTGCTCAACTTCTCCTATCGGAATATTTCCAATGAGAGCAGTTAACCATTGTCTTTTTTTTGTTGTTTGCTTGTGCTCTGTAAGATGTGCAAGATTTTTAAATAGTGGCCCTAAAGTCCTGGTCAACGGAGGCTCATTGACTTTACCATTGATATAAGCAAGCGGGATACCTGCTACAATTTCTTCATCTTCAAAAATTGCTAAAATTTTGAAATCTCCTTTTGTAATGGCATTTAGCCACCATGAATAACAAAAAACATCGCCTTGTGGTGATTCATCAACAAAAGAATCCCAGTGCAGAAAATGTTTTTCTGAAAGTACTATTACTTGAAAGTCAATATTTGTCATAGTCTGAAAGATGTAATCCTAATCCAAAAACAACTAAAAGCAGTTTGAAAATTACCTTTCAAGATACCAAACTTATGAGAAAAATAACTAATAAAATTCGTAATCTTTTTTGCCATTTTCCATGAGCCTGATTGAAAAACAGAATTTAGTTCTTCTTGTAATTTGTTTATCTCTCGTTGATTTCTGACTAAACCATATGAGTAGCCAATCTCAAAATCACTTCCAAAATCAACAGGTTCAAAACCGTGGCTGTATCTATCGAGCATGGTATAAATTGTAGGATGGTATTGAGCTTCAAGATAACTCAATAAATCAATATAAAAGCTTATGATAGATTTTGTTTTATTGATCATCGAGTTGCCATTCCACAATCCACTTTCATGATCATGGTGAACAGCCATGAATTTATTGATATAACCCAGTTTCCCATTTTTTGCATAAATTAAATGAAGCGGCCAGTCAGGAAAAATAATATTCCCAAACAAGTCAGGAAATTCAGTTCGGGTATTTCTATATACCACGGAGCAGTTGGGTATTACATTATCTTGAAGTAAATCATTAAAAGTGAATTCACTTCTTCCATTTAAAATTCGTTTGTGATAATCCTTATAAATATCAAAATTAGTTTCCCCGTTTTTTAAAATTCCTGCTTTATGAAAACAAACTGTGCATTCAGGCTGTTTTTCCATAAAGTCAATTTGAATCTGTAGTTTTGCCTGATCACTCCAGAAATCGTCCCCTTCACAAATTGCAATATATTTGCCTTTGGCCAAAGGAAAAACATATTTTGTATAAATTTGATATAGACCAATATCAGATTTCAATTGATTACTTTCTTGAAATACTGGCCTTATGATCTCAGGATATTTCTTTGCAAACTCATTGATGATATTCCTTGTTCCATCTGCCGAGGCATCATCATGAACAATAATTTCGATGGGAAAAGTTGTTTTCTGGATAAGAATACTATCCAGCGCTCTACTTAAATACTTTTCATGGTTGTATGTGAGACAACAAACGCTAACAAAAGGACGTGTTTGAAGCATAAAAATATTGGGTTAACCGATTCTCTTTTATTTCTGTTGGTATTCTGCGCAAGGTGCAAATGCTCAGAACGTTATAGTCATTCCTTCCTATATGAATACAATAGATTTAAAATGCAATCCAAACTGTCAAGAATTTAACTCAGAAATATTCGAGGTATGTGCAAGGATTAAAAAAGCCTCTAGAAAGTTAATACGAAAATATGTTCAAATGATTGTACCTATTTAACATCCAATTCATAGTTTTCATTTTCGAAATCACTCAATATAAATAATGTAGTGCTTGAACAATTTGACTCAAGTTGAGTGTCAGTTTATTTACAAAAATATATCTGGTATATTACATATTCACCGCTTGTGATTCCTGGATCGATTCTGATTTTATTTAACAAGATTTTTTCATTTAAATCAAACCTCACCAAGCTTCTTCCGGCAGCAGCAGAGATCATCACAGAACGTTCCTCATCAAAATTAGCCGTTGACGCTGTTATGTAGTAAATCTGTACGAAGGTGTGAACAGGTGTTGTAATGTCAATGCAAATACCTGATCGGCTAATTGGCCCATCGTGTTAGCTATGACAACTTTTTTTGCTAATCCTAAAACTAATCTTTCAACTCCTTCTGCCAGTTTGCGTAACCCAGGTTGATGATGAGCGAATTGTGTTTCGACATCAGAATAGTGAACGATTGGACCACCCACGAGTTGAGGAAACATAGTGACAAAGGTTGCAAACTCAATGAAGTTTCTGTTGACATGCACTTCACCTCTGTAAACATCGATGGTGTAACTCATCGATTGAAAGGTGTAAAAGCTTATTTTTAAAGGAAGCCAACATTAACCAGGTTATCCAATCTTAAGTGACTCATTTGCATGATGTCAAATTTTTAAATGAGATTTTCAGTAAAAAAGTTAAAGCAGTTAAAATATCCAAGAATTGATAAATTTGAAACGATTGAAACAATAAGCCAGAGTTTTTAAGTTTTAGTTCTGTTTCCACCCAAAGGCAGTTTGGTTATCGCCTTATTATTCAAACCATTTGCAATTTTCAATCCTGCAAAATAATCGATAATGGTTGACAAAAGCATGATCCAAATCAGGTAGGTTTCACCAAAAAAGTAAAAGAATAGGTTGCAAAGCAGTAGAAAGGGGAACCTGAGTTTTTTCCATAAAGCATAAAAAACGATCAAGACAAAAGGTAGAAAAATGAAGATGAAAACGATAGAGCTAAAAGCCATAAATATGTTTATAATGAACCTGATTTTAAAACCTAAAGATTTTCGAAAAATTCCATATCAAAGCAACCATTTTTTCAAAAAAGGCAGAAACAATCACATGGTATTCAAATGAGCCATCATATAGATTAAACTATGGGTAAAAAATATTTAAAGGAGTTATTCCACATATCAATTTAATTTATTATTATCTGTATTATTAAATGCTACTATTGAAAAGAAGTTCCCTTTAGATTATCAAGCAACTGTTGACATTTTTTTCTGATAGGATGAAAAAAATCTTTCATCCTATCAAATCGCGAATGATATAGTTTATAAGACTTTGAAATGAATTGAATGGTTATGGCGAAATTTGTTGACATTTGTAAAGTTTACTTAATATTGTTAGGGCATGTTCTTAATTGAATTCGCATCATAAACTGTATGTAAAAATTTTTTAAGAATAAATACATATTCAAAAAATGAAGAATTATATTGAACTTTCAAAAAACCAAGCAGTTTCTATGTCTGATTCTTGGTATGAACTTGCAGATACGAAGCACTTTTGGGCTCAATGGAGATTTAGAGTATTAATAAAAATTTGTAGTAATTATATAAAACCAGAAACTAAAATTCTTGAAATAGGTTGTGGAAACGGTCTTGTAATGAAACAGTTTGAGGATAAAAAGGGTGTGGTTATTGATGGATGTGATTTAAATAGAGCTGCGTTTCAAGATCTTTGTGATGTTTCTGGTAAGGTTTTTTTATATGATATTTATGAACTAAATGTAGAATTGACTGGAAAATATGACATCGTAATTCTGCTTGATGTTCTTGAACATATTGAAAATGATACTGACTTTCTAATAACTGCAACTAAATATTTAAAGGATGATGGATTGATTATAGTTAGTGTCCCTGCAATTCAACAACTCTACTCAGTTTACGATAAATTGATTGGGCACAAAAGAAGATATTCAAAAAAAGAAATTCGAAAACTATTCAGTGATGCAGATATTATGTTGATTGATTGCAAATACTGGGGTCTTTCACTTCTACCGTTGACTTTTTTAAGAAAACAACTTCTACGCCAAACTTCTGAGATGAATGCAATTAAGTTGGGGTTCAAATCTCCAAACAAGTCATTCAATTGGTTAATGCTAATGGTTATGAAATTGGAAACTTTTTTTTTCAGTAGCGTTATTGCTGGAAATTCTATTATTGCTAGCGGAAAAGTAAAAGCTAAAAAATAATTTAATTTTATTCCATCTCTGATTTACCATTCCTAATTCGCTCTTTTACAATAAAAAGAGGTCTGTTTTTTACCTGAAAAAATATTCTGAGGATATATTCGCCTATAATTCCTATGGCTGTCAGTTGTAATCCTCCAAACATGATTATTGTAAACAGGAGAGCTGTGAAACCAGATGGAACATCATTCAATACTATTTTTCTAAACAAGGTAATTCCAAAATATATAAATGAGGCCACCATCGCTAAAATACCCAATGACATTGTAAATCGGATAGGATATTTACTAAAATTAAAAATTCCATTTAACGCAAGACTAAATAATTTACTCCAACTATATTTTGAAGTCCCTGATTTACGATCATCCCTATCGAATGGAACACTCATTTGTCTGAATCCGACCCAAGATCTCATTCCACTCAAAAACCGACTTTCTTCAGGCATACTATTTATATGATCTACTACTCTTCGGCTGATCAAAGAAAAGTTACTACTATCCAATGGGATATCAATGTATGAAAATTTCCTCATGATTCGGTAAAACAGCCAATAGGAAAATTTTAAAATAATAGAACTTTTTCTACTTCTTCTTACAGCATAAACAACATCATAACCCTCGTTTAAGTGTTTATAAAATTGGTTAATAAGCTCAGGAGGATCTTGTAAATCTCCGTCAATAATTAAAACAGCTTCTCTTGCATTCACATTTTTTAGTCCAGCTGCTAGTGCTATTTGTTGTCCAAAGTTCCGTGAAAGAATTATTGAATGAAATCTTGGATCTTTCTTTGCTAATTGTTTCATCATTTCGGATGTTTCATCAGTGCTTCCATCATCGATCAGGATGACTTCAATGGTTGCTTTAAATTGATCCATTAAATCAATTAATCTTATAATAAGGGTATTAAAAATCACTTCCTCATTGAATAATGGAACAATAATATTGATAGAAGGCTCAATGGAATAGTTTTGATTCATGTTATTAAGGTTCAATTAGTTGAATTAGAAATAGAATTATATTTTAACAATATACCTGGTTAGCGTTGAAGCTTTCACTTTGCCTTTTTCATATATACACAAACCGATTTTATAATTTCCTTTTAGCATTCCGGATGCAGTGTTGTCAAAGATAAAATTGAATCCGGTATTTGTTGTGAGACCTGGGAAGTTAGATGAGAAATAACTTGTTACATCTTTTCGGGAAATTGAAGTTGTTGAAAAAACATACATATCAGTTTTAGATTTAAAGAACACTCCAATCTTTTTATCTGCACTAAAGTCTGTTTCACTGAAAGCCCATCCTTTTAATTGGATAACAGATCCGTTTTCTTTGAAAAAATCAATTGCCATTTGCATTTTTTCAATTGAAGATACAGTATCAGTTATATTGATTCGTTTTATTTCTGGATAGAATTCCTGAAGTGCCGGAGGAAGATAAATGCCGTTTTCTTTTGAGTTATCAATCAGATTTTTTATTGTCTTTGGTGGTGGAGCAAAAGTTTTAATATTTTCAAAATCTACATAGTAATTCAAAACAATTTCTTCCAGATGTTTTTTATGAATTGTCATTCTTTTGATATTGTGATTTAACCTAGCACCGTATAATACAATGCTTAATGGTAAAATGATTGATAAAACAAGTTTCTTATGTTTAGAAAACGATTCAATTGTTAAAATAAAAATTAATGAAATAAAAACTGCCTGTAGCAATATATATCTAGGGGCTGTAGCTCCGCCAATGCCAAAACTAATTCTTGTAATTGAAGCAGCTCCGGCAGATAACAAAATGAATAATAAAATTGATAATACAACTGGATAATTTTTAACTCTATTCCATTTGCAAACGACCAATAAGCCTAAATAGAGCAAAACAAGTGAACCTGTAACTATAAATAAAGATATACGTCCAAAAAGTAGAGGCGCAAAAATACTGCCAAAAAAGACTAGAAAATACTGAAGTATGTCAAGAAAATGGCTGAAAATATCTTTTGTAAAACTTCCTAGAAAAACATAATTAGCAAAATAAAGTGAAATACTTATTAACATAAACATTGACCACAATAACCATTTTGTAGGATTTTTCTCTTTATTCAGAAGTAGTATCAAATATCCACAAATAAATACAAACATCCCATTGCCAAAGGAAAAGGTGGTTATGAATGCAAGTAAAATGGCCACGATAATTTGATAATTTCCCGGTTTGTTTAAAAATATCAGGGCCCCGATAACAATTGATGTTTGAAGAATAGTACCGAAAGCGACAATACCCCAATCGGATATTTCATGTTGTGGTATAAAAATTATTAATGCAATGGGCAGGATGGTAATTGGGGTTTTTTTATCAAATTTTAATAAATTGACTAACAGCAAGAAAAGTAAAAGAATCGAGATATTTCCTTCCCACAAAAGTCTTTTAAAATCAAGCGTTCCAAAAAATTTATAATCGGAAAGAACTGCAGCTGAATAAGTAAAAATACGGTGCTCATTTGCCTGATGAAATAAGGATAAAAATCTGTCACGAATGCTTTCTAAACCATTAAATTGTGATATCCAATCCAATGCAGCGCCATATTCGTCACCAAAAGGAATATTAACTATATATTGGCTTATGACCCAAAAATAAACAATAATTGACCCAATGATTAAAACCAGTCCTGAGATAAAAATAGGGTCAATTGATTTATTAGTTATTTTAAATTTCATATCAGATTTAGATCGTAAAGTTTAAGAGATATTAAATGAGAAATAGTCATACACATAAAAATAGGATTTGTTATCATTAGAAATTATTTTCAATGAAACAGATTTTTTCCCCTTCCCAATTGAGTTTGTCGGAATTTTAATTTCCCAGCCAGTTTGCCCGAAAATATCATTTTTAAATGCTTTTGCAACATCTTTTCTACTTAGACCGTAGGAAGCCATGAATTGTTTTCCGTTTATTTCAACTATTACATTTCCTGCTGGTAAACCAGCAGGAAGATCAATAGCCCACCCGGAAATGATTAATTCCATATCGCTTATTTCAATTGGTGCTTCTCTAATATTAACTATTTTTCCATTTATCTTATCGATGGAAAATTTAGTTTTTAAATTTGATTCAATCATTTCTTCTAAAGCATCATTGCTAAAATTATTGTAGTAATTAATGATTATTTTTTTACTTGGTTTATAAATGCCGGTACATTGTTTGTTTAGAACCTTAAACGACATTTCATATTGGCCATTTGTAAGGTTGTAACATGGAATTGTAATTGCCCATCCTGTATTATTAAAGGATGGATTGTTGAAAAAATTCCCAACATCAATGCGGCTTTGGGTGAATTGTGAAAGATAAGTTCTACCTTGAATTGTTGCCAGAACACCACCAGATTCTGAATTATTCAGGTTGTCAATAGCCCACCCTTTAATTCTGAGTATAGTGTCAGTTATGGTTATGTTCTGATTAATAATTCGTTTTCCATTTAAAAAATCAATAGTAATATTATCAGGTGTTTCAATTTTTGAAAGCTCTTCAATTTCAGATATTGTATTATTAGATTGTACATCTATATTTATGCATTTATCAGAAATAGTATAGAATTTTTTATTGTTTGTTACTACTAAAAACCTGATTTGCTGAATGCCTTTTTTTAAATGTAATGCTGGGATCATAATGTTCCATTTTAACTTTGGTAATACATTGTTTTTATTATTATCAACTCTATCATTTCTCTTCTTATCATAATTTGCTTCAAATATTCTTGGACCAATTTGAATGTATAACTTTGAAGTCAAATCCACTGGATTCTGATCTATAATCCAACCGTTTAATTTAATCCAAGGAGTTGTAATAACGCATGGTTGGTTCAACTCAGTAATCTTGATGCCATTCAGCTTATCAATCTTATATTTTGGTTCGGTTTTAGATTGGATGATAGAAGATAGGTCTAAATTATTTGGAAGTCTATCTGGAATTGCGGTACTTTCAAAATAGTCTTTTAGCAAAGATTTATGAAAATAAATCTGGTCATTAATATTTTTGTTATTTACGTATCGGCCAAAATCATCCGGTATTTTCCTGGAAGGTTGATTAAATATTTTGGAAATGATCAATTTTCCGACATCCTTTCTATAATGAGATGTTTCATGATAATTATAATTATCAATGGCAATTGAGTTTAATCCGCTAAAATCATAAAAGCCTGTTATTTCAGTCAGCCTTGTTAAAATTTCGAAGTATTTTTCAAAGTCAAGATCTAAATAAGTTATGTGATGTGTTGGATGGATGAAAAATGTAGTTTTAATATTATGGTTTTTCCCAAATTCGACAATACTATCAATTACATTCAATGCATCTGTGTAATTTGTATAGTCGATATACCTGAAGCTTGAATTTTTAAATATTTCTTTTTTTACATGCTGACTTATATTTTGTTCAATTTCGTTATCAGTTCCTGGAAAATAGAAAGTTCCATTCTTATGTATTGATGTGTAATCAATACTTTTTGAATTAAAAGTTTTTTTTACGAAATCATATTCTGGGCGTAAAAAAATATATTTTTTAAAGAATTCAATTTTCTCTGACAGTGTATTTGGAGGATCTAATAAAGTAAGCTGGGTGTTTTTTTGTTTGGGAGAAGGTGCAAATGATAGAAAATCTAATCCAATTATGAGATTTTTGATTTCTACCCCATCCTTTTTCATTCGTTTTATATCCTCATAATGTTGAAATGGTGTTGCTCCCGGTGAAGTCAAATTATAGTATTTATCACTTTCGATCTCGCCTGGATCAAGGAAGTTTATGCGTGAGGAGCCCATTAGAAAGGAATTGAATTTGGCAGGATTGTCATGTAGAAATTTCGTTTTCAAATACCGCATATTTGGTTCAGATCCTAATTTGAAATAATGAAATGAAAATACTTTATATGGGTTTACAATAATGTTAAAAAACAAAATGGGGCTCACAACTATTACTGTCAAAATGATAATTTTGGATAAATCAAGAAAAAAGTGTTTAAAATCAGACATTAGAATTGAAAATAGATAAATTGAAATGATTGTTCAAATTCACCAAAATAGAAAAATATTATTAAAGCTGTAAAATAGAGCGACCATCTGATTGTCTTTGGGAAATTATCAAAGGCCATTGCATGTTGTTTTTTTCTTTGAATCCATTCAACAATTATGAGAATAATAATAATAATAAATGATTTAGAGAGTATCCAGTCAATGATTATTGTTGAATTTAACGTTAGGTTTGATATCATGAAGTAAAAATAGTCTAAACTTCTGCTTAGATTTTCCGACCTGAAGAAAATCATTGAAAATGTAAACAACATGAATGTTATAATAATTTGTAGCAATTCCTTAATACTTGGCAGGTTTCGGTCAAATGCAACAATTTCAGAATACTTCCTGTTTCTCTTTTGCATAAAGATCAATGGTAGGTAAAACAAACCATTAAGTACCCCCCAAATAATGTAAGTCCAGTTAGCTCCGTGCCATAACCCACTTAAAATATAGGTAAAAAGAATATTTCTGATTATGAAGTACTTCGTTCCACGATTGCCTCCAAGTGGAATGAAAACATAGTCTCGAAACCATGTCGAAAGTGAAATATGCCATCTTTGCCAAAATTCCCCGATATTTCTTGAAAAAAATGGATAGGCGAAATTTCTCATAAGATCAAAACCAAATAATCTGGCTGTTCCAATACCAATATCCGAATACCCTGAAAAGTCACAGTAAATTTGAAAAACAAAGAATATACTACCTATTGCCAATGATATTCCTGGTAGATTTTCATAACTACTTGACGAAAAAATTCGATCAACTTCAATTGCTAATGTGTCTGCAATAACTACCTTCTTGATCAATCCCCACAACATCTGTCTCAACCCATCTTTAGCTTTTTCTAAATCAAATTCCCTTTTTTTTTCAAATTGTGGTAATAAATTAGATGCACGCTCAATTGGACCTGCAACTAGTTGCGGAAAAAAACTTACGAAGGCCATAAAGGATACGAAATCTTTTGTTGTTGCAAGTTGACGACGATATACATCAATACCATAACTCAGAGTCTGAAATGTATAAAAGCTTATACCTACAGGTAATATTATATTCAATGTGCTTTCGTGAAATGTGAAACCAAGTTTTGCTCCTGCTTCAATGAATGAATCTACAAAAAAATTGTAATACTTAAAAAACCCAAGTAATCCAAGGTTGCCTATAATACTTATGCTCAATAGTAGTTTTCGATTTGTTGGATTATTACTTTTTTCTAAAAATAAACCAACCAAGAAATCAATGACAGAACTAAAAAAGAGCAAAGATAAAAAGCGCCAATCCCACCAGCCATAAAAGAAATAGCTGACTATGACAATTAGAAGATTCTGAAGTTTCAGGTTTTTATTAAATACAAACCAATAAAGGAGAAAGACTGTAGGTAGGAAAATAGCAAAAATCAATGAATTGAAAATCATAAATTTTAATCATATTTAGTATTAATATAATGAAACGAAGTGGTGTTAAAAATTGTTCTTTTTTATTTTTATATACTCTTCAAATAACTCGTCATAAGATTTCGTATTAGATTTAATCAAAATTTCCTTTAAAATGTATTCTCCACGTTCCATACCTGGATCAATGCGTATCTGTCCATTAAATTCATCATGTTCAATTAAAAAGTAAACTTTATTCGCCCCCTTTTTGATGATTCTTTTTATTGAATTTTCTTCAGAATAATTTGGATCTGAACGTGTCTGAAAAAATAATTGAATTGTGGTTTCAACTGGGACTGTCAAAGTAATAGTGACTGAAGTTGCACTTTCGTAATTTCCAAGATGTTTTTGCAGACTAAAATATGGATCGGAATTATTTGCAAAAATATAAACTAGTTTATCTACTACGCGTATTTTCTTATCTAAATCATTACAAAAGTCTGAAGTTAAAGCGTTGAAATTTAGATAATTAATTGTGGGAATGGTTTTCCAATCCCTAATCATTTCGATAATGATAGCGTCATCATGATTGACCTTAGGTAGATTCCATTCAATTAATTTTAATTTTTCTGCTGAAATAAATTTCCTTAATCGGTTCAGGAATGATTGTTTTGCAATATAAATTTCCATATTTGGAGAGTTAATTGAATGGATGTGTTTGTACATTATTTCAAGTAAATGAAAATCCTTGTTTGATAATTTTTGACAGAGAAAATCAAGGTGTATCGGATTTAACAGCAAATGTTGATTATAAATTTCTTTTCTGATTGTTTTTGGTTTGTTATCTGCAAATAAGAGGCCCTCCTTACTATTTAAGAACTCAACTGCAAACTTTTGGTTTGATTCGTAAAAGTATTCAACGATTTTATTTTCAAGTTCTGGTGTTAAAAACATATAATCAGTGGATTGCAAATCTGGGTCTGCTTTGAAAACACTAATAATTTTTTCAAAATCAAGGTTATTAATTTTAAAAAGATTCAGATATCGGAGAAAATCTATTGTATAATTTGACAGACCCTTATTCTGTTTGTTAAAAAACTGATTGTTAAATGAATTGAAATTTTTCAGACCAATTGCATTGAAAAGGTCAATAAACAGTTTATTAGTCGATTGTTTTGACTCAAAAGACAGAATTAAAATATTTTCCTTACCAAAATAATTCGACCATTGATGCAATCTGATGTAATAGTCACAAACTTGAAATTGAACATTGTTTTCAATAAAATTTTCAAATGATAATTCGCATCTGGCTTTCGTTTCCTTAACAATTTGTTGATAAGCAGATTCTAACCATGATATTTGATTTCTGTAAAATATAATAATTTTAATTGGAATATTGATTTTGAAAAAACTGAGACTATCAATTAATCTGGGTAATAATGTATCATCAGATTCACAAAAACCTTCTGAACTGAGTATGATTGTTTGGTATTTGCCAATTCCATTAAAAATTTCAGAGAAAATAGAGAAAATATAGCTTTCTGTGTTCAGGTATGGTTTTTCATTTTCTCTTAATTCTTGTGTGATTGGATAATGATTCTGATCATCACCTGGATACAGAACCCCCAATAAGCCTAAACTAATACGATTTGATGCCAGAAAATTTTGGATGGTTGTTGTGCCTGTTTTAGGAATACCAATATGTATGAAAAGGGTTGTAGTCATTCTTATGATAAACGACCTGAATTGATAAATACTTTGATTTTTTTAATGAATAAATCCCTGATTGAAATTCTCGAAAGCCGGGTTATTTCCTTTTCCTGATTTAAGGCTATTGCTATAAATATAGGAATTACTTTTTCAAGTGATAGACCTGGATATGGTTCCCATTTTTCATCTGATTCTGGTAAAGGTTCGTGAAAAAGGATGTTATCTTTTAAAGAAAAATATTTTGCTAATTTTATGTTTGAATCATTGTATTTGTGAATTATTCTCAAACGTTCTTCTGACGAAAATATATTATATTCATTCATCGGATCTTTTTTTAATTCAGGAGGAAGCCGTCTTTCCATAAATTCCAAAAGTCTATGATCATTTGTATTTTTAACTAGCCCTTTGCACATATTTAATATTTCGATCACATCTCTGCTAAATCCATTATTTGAATTAAGGGAGGTTGTTGGAGGAATCACCCCTTGGAAATTGGGAATTCCAGTGATAGTCATGAAATCAATAACAATATTATCACCGATTGTTGTTTTCTCATACGGTCTGATTATAAATGAAGATTTGTCAAAATGATTTAACCATGGAATAATTGCTTTGTTCCAATCACAATTTGTTTGCTCCTCGTAATCCTGAATGGTATTACATTCAGGTATTTTATGACCCCATTGTTTCCAGCCAGATTCAAGCCATTTATCTTGTCGTCTTAGATAAAGAATAATTTCTAAATCTAAGTCGAAGATGTTGACGATTTCTTTCATCCATTCGGGCCACCAATGCCATTTGAAGCCTTCATTACTGATAATTAATTTATTTATATGATGCTTCCTGCAAAATCGAATACAATTAGAAAAAGAGCTTATACAACCAGGTTTATCATTTTTAACCTTGTATGACATGAAAAATTGGGCATGATTATGCATACTCCCTAAGGCAGGGTTTTTATTGTTGAAATTGGGATACAAAGCATAGTGTTCTTTAAATAATTTTACACGATTGTAGTTTAAATAACTTTGAATAGCACTTGTGCCAGTTTTTGGTTGTCCGATATGTAAAAATAATTTTATTTTATTAGCTTTCATATACGTTCAGTATATAATTTACATCGTAAAGTTTTTGAAATTGCTCGTCACTAAGTTCGGGCCAGATATTTCTTAAATCATTCGAAACGCTGTTTGTCATAGAAAACAGTATGTTTTCATCTAATTTGAAATTTTTTGCAATCATTTTATGCATTTCAAAATAGTCAGGTATTGTTTCTTCAGCTTTCTTTTTATTACGGGCTACAACCGAATCTGAATGTACCCTATGAAAATTTAGATGTTCTGATTGATAATTAATTTTACCATACTTTAGTACAGAAACATAAGCGAACCAATCTCCGGTAGTTTTAAATTTTGTACAATCTTCAAAATTTACTTGCCTTAATTTATCGCCTTGCCAAAGTACAGCACTCACATTAGGTATTGTGTTTCTGACAGCCAGCGCATAATGAATTTCATCCAAACCAATTGCCGAATAGCTTTTATGCCAGCGATCACTTGGATAATTTAAATTGTTATAATGACCCACTTTTAAATAATGCTCATCATAAATTTCGTTATTTTCGTTTAAGCAATGAGAAGCACAATAGGCTAATACAACATCTGGGTCAATGAAATTTTGTAGTAAAGTCTCCAAAAGAGTTGGCTCCGCTTTGTCATCTCCTTCTGCTATCCATATGTATTTACCTTTGGCTAATAAAACGCCTTTTTGCCATTGTTTAAATGGAGATCCACTGTTTTCAATATTTCTTAGAATAGTTATGGCAGGATGGGATGCAAATGTTTGAGCAATTTCAAAGCTACGATCAGTTGAAGCATCATCAAGAATCAGTATTTCAAAATCGCGGAATGTTTGATCCAGAATGCTTTTTATTCTTTCAACAAGATACTTTTCATGGTTATAAACAGGTACAATTACGCTGACCAGAGGTTGAGATTTCATCACACTATGGCAAACTTTCAATATTTCCGGAACAGCCATATCAACTGAGTGTCGATTTAATAATTTTGTTCTTGCTTTACTGCCCATTTCATTGCGCAGGTTCTCATGGTATATGAGTTTCTCAATTGCAGAAGCAGCGTAATCTATATTTAAATTTGGAATAACAATGCCAGCATCTTTACCAACAAACTCAGACATACCACCTGCATCTTCAAAACAAATTATTGGAAGACTGCATTCAGCCGCTTCCAGACAAACCAAAGGAAAAGGATCTTCTCGAGAAGGCAAATAGAATATATCCCCAGCTATAAAATAATTTTTTGGATTATCTTGTTCTTCTAAAAAGACAACTGTTTCATTCAATTTATTTTGAACTATATACTCCTCCCATTCTTTCCAATAACCCCAGTCTTTACTATCATTATCCCAATGGTTTCCTCCAATCCAACATAATACAAAATTATTGACTCCCTTGTCTTTTAGTTTCTTAGCAGTCTCAATAAAAAGATCTGTTCCTTTACGCCAATAGATCGTACCACAGCCCCAAATGATAGTTTTATCAGAAGGCAACCCTAAAAGTTCACGTTGAAGTGAACGATTTAGTAATGAGGGAAGTGTTGGTTTTATAAATTCATGTATGCATCGTATCTTCTGAATTGGAATATCATGGTTATTGATAAGGTTTTTTTCAACTGGTAGTGAACAGGCAATAAAGACCGATGTGAATTTCTTCATGTTCGATCTGATTTCGGGCGTTGAATATTTGTTTATTGATTGTTCGAGTTCATGTATATGACTTATAAAAGGCGCTTTGAAAACACGAAGTAATTTAAACAAGCCCGATGAAACAATCGTGTTACCATAAATTAAGTCAATTGAACCGAATTCCTGTTTAATTCGTTCAATTGCTTGATATTCATCATGTTCAGAACAATATTCTTCCCATAAAATTACTTTTGAAACCTTTTGATATGCTGTTAGTAACCTACCTCCATCAGCACCTTTCTTTATTGCAAGTACATAAATATTGAAAGATGTATAATCGTGCATCCATTGCAGAATATGAAGTAGTAACATCTCTGCACCAGCTCTGAAAAGATCATGTGCGACAAATAAAATTGATTTGGAATCCTCTAGGATGATTTGTGTTTTTTTAAGATTAGATAGCATTACTCTTGGAAAAAAAACAGTTTTGTTTTCAAAACCCTCGCTTTGAGCCATTAATCCAAACAACCTTTCAATTGCATGTGCAAGTGTACCATCTACTTGCTGTTCCTCCTTTTCGAAGTTCGAAACATCAATTTTTTTGTTGATCAATAATTTTAATGCTTCAGGTCGAAACCAAAACATTGAACCAGCAGGATATATAAAATCGGTTGGAAGTTCGTTTAATTGCATTTCAGGGAAATATGTTTCAGCTAAAAAGTAGTTTTTTTTCGCAATATCGGAATTTCCCCAACCTTTCTCCATGCCTAAATGAGCGATATATGGGTAAATAACTGGCCAGATCATTCCAAGTCTACTGTTTTCTTCAAATGATGAATAAATGGTTTCAATTATTTTTGAATGACCTAACAAATTATCTAAAAGGTAGTTTCTCCAATTCTTAAGATTGATATCGTGTTTGCTGTTTTTTGTATGAATCTTACACACAAGATCATAATGATATAAATCTGATTTAAGAAATGCAATAAATGGAGCAATATCTCTCCCTCTATTTTCAAACGGGAGAACCTTCGTTTCAATTAAGGGTAATCTATTAATAAATAAATCTTTAACAATTTTTAGCTTTTCAGGCTGTGTACTTATAAATAAGTCATAAGAGAAAGGCAGTTTTTTTAAATATCCAATGATTTCATCAATAAATTCGATATAATAAATGTGACAAACTAATGCAATTTTGAAGTGATCTTTTGCATCTTCATTTTTAATTTCAAAAATATCAGCTTTTTTTAAACATTCTTCTTCGTTTATTTTAAATGCTTTAGGAAGGCGTCCTTCTTTTTGACCATCCCTTATAAAATGAACCAACGGATTTGTTCCTGATTTGCGAACATCCTGGTATGTTAATAAGTAATATAGCGTATCGAAAAATGGCCCTGGATTTCTTCCTTCTTTCCATCCGTAGTAATAGTAGTGAGTGACAGGATCAAGTCCTGAATTTCTTACATCTGAGTATGCTCTCTCATAATATTCAGCATCAAAAAACACACTGTTTTTGATGATAATAAGGTCATCTTTATTATTAAGTTTTTCAAGAATGTTGCTGATTATATTTTTTTTGTCTTTGATTGTATTTGAAGGTAAAACAGGATCTTTGGAAATAGCAGTATGAGTGCTTTTTATTTTTCGTTCTTCATTTTTCCCAATCCGCTGATAATGTAATAATGGATTTAATCCTGCATGCTTAACATCCAGATTTTCTTGTAAGTAAAAGTTGCTGTCGAAATTTTCAGAAGGATTTCTGCCTTCAATACCTCCAAACAAAATAAAATGCTTAATGGCTGATATTTCCGATTCTATGATATCCGGATTATTACTCAGATAGTAGGCCTCATCGAATAAATCTGAATGCTTTATAATAAAGTAACTACGAAAATATCTCAATTTGCTAAATATAGCTCGAACACCTTCAACCGGAAGAAAAGGTTTAATTGAGAACATTATTTTGTGAAAATATCTGATACCCGGGATGCTTTTTAAATTGTCAAGTTCCTGGACTGATTGTTTCAATCGAATAGACAAGTCATCAATTGTTTTAAAAGATTCAGTTAACTTAATTTCAAGATTTATAATGCTTTCATTATAATATAGATTCTGCTTCTCTAAAGTTTTTTGAGAAGAAAAAAGTTTATCAGCTAAAATCTGTAGCTCATGTTTTTTTTCTTCAACACTTTTTAGTCTCTTAATCAAATTCTCATTGTATTTTGTCAAAACCTTATTCTCGAGCAATTGTTTATTAATTTCTTCCTTGTTTTTTTCGCTGTCCAATTTAATCGTGTCGAAGTGTTGTTCAAGTTGATCATAAGATATTTGTAGCCTTTGG
The DNA here is from genome assembly GCA_947505205.1 of Bacteroidota bacterium. Taxonomy (GTDB): domain Bacteria; phylum Bacteroidota; class Bacteroidia; order Bacteroidales; family F082; genus CAJBPB01. Next base: position 27,405 of record CANNKD010000012.1, read on the forward strand.
TTTTTATCTTCTGCAATAAATGTTCTCTTTTCTAAACTCTCATTTTGTTTAAGAATTATCTCATTTTCCTGTAGTCTTTTGTATATTTCATCGCGTTTAGTATTAATAATACCTTCCTTAAATTCGGAGATAGATTCAAGTGCCTCAATACCAATTTTTATGTATTCAAGATCAATTATTACCTCATCAATTTTCAGGGAAATATCGTTCTTAAAATCAATATAAATTTGCGGGTCCTTGGTGTCGAACAAATAAACAGTGTTTTCAGAGGATATGGCATTCGATGAAAGCATGAAGGGGACATCAAGTGTTTTCCCTTGGTGTAACAGAGAAATGGAGCTGATTCGAACTTGCAGGTAATTGTTGAGGGGATCAAATCTTAAATTATTGACAAGTTGTGGATTCTCAAATTTAAAACAAATCGCTTGAGGACTATCTTTGACTTCTGTGATCAATGACTGGTTTTCATCGAAATCAATAATTTTGTTATTGTAGAATAACTGTGCGAATTGTAAGGTGTGGTTATTTACTTCAAATTTCGTGAACAAAGAAAAAATGTCTTTTAAAAACATAAGTTCATGTTCAGACATCTCGAAATCAGAAGGAATATTTTCTTTTTCAATGATTAACTGAAGTTTTTTTTGACTTGGACTTAACTTGATTTTAATTGGTTTTGCATGATTCAATGACTTTTTAACTGAAAGAACCATCTTTTCGTATATTTCCTGTTTTTTTAGCAGTTGACAAGAATTATTCAAATAATTGAAAAGCTCCTTACAATAAATCCCGGGTTGTAAAATTAGTTTTTCATAATCAATAAACTTATAGTTCGTTTCTATAGCTAGTTTCTGAAAAATATTGATCGTTATGTACTCCCAAAGTGATAAAGACAGTGAGGCAGGTATTTTATCACGAACTAATAATGAGGCAGCAATATCATTTGGCGGCCTGTTTACCAAAACGTAAATAATCTCCCTGCCTGCTAAAATTTGCTTCCAGAAATCCAGAAATAAAGGCATTCGTGGATCTTTCCAGCACCAAACTTCACCACTTAGATCCATTTTCATAACGAGTTGTCTGGCTTCATCACCAAACTCAGTTAATAATTCTTCTGTGTTTATCTCTTCAGATGGTGTATACCATTTGTTGTTTGTTTTTTTAAGAAGTTTTTCATGGAAATGAACCAAAGGATTGTATTCCCAGTAGCCATCTTGATTATAATTATCTGCCCGCATTAAGTCATCCCCCATAAATGCACCCCATTTGGCAATTAATTGTGCCACCAAAGAGGTGCCTGAACGGTGCATACCTAAAACAAGAATGATTTTTGGTTTTAAATTTCCCTTCATTATTTGCATAGATTTATCTGCTTCTATTATTCTGATATATTGGACTCCAAAATATAAAAGTTTGCATAGTCAGGTTAAATTCAAATTCGACATTAGTAGGATTTATAAACACTTTAAAAGCAAATGTTCAATCTTTTCGGCCTCAATCTTACTGCTCTTTTCCAACGCGCGGTTTTGGTCGATTAAATCCAATACATTGCTTCGAAGATAATCTGTTTTTAGTGGGCCAATAAATTGGCAGTAACGTCTAAGCATTGCTGCTTTGGCGGCGATTTCGATAATTGCTCTTAGAGGCGAGTAAACAGGTATTGCCTGATTTAAAATTGTTAGCATCGCACTTCGGTGACGTTCCCATGCTGCTATGCGTAGGTCTTCTGACTGGCAATGTATTCGATTTCTGGAAGCGGTATCTTCATTAGGATGATATGATTGCTTAAAATAAAGTTTTCTGGGAAGACGAATTGCACGACCATGTGCGATAAGCGCAAGTGCCCATTCACATTCAACTGCGAAACCCATAAACCCATCAGTTGGAAATCCTCCTATTTGAGAAATTACACTACTTCGAGTCAAGCCACGCCAAGGAACTGCTTCGGCTCCTGCCAAAAAGAAAGCAAGAATTTGTTCCTCCCGATTTCCGTCACGAGGCAAATCAACCATTTTTCTATGTGGAACACAATACCCAAAAACGTGCATATCAGCATAGGCTACTATCGCTGTATCATCCTTTTCAAGCTCAGCCAGCAATAATTCGATGTAGCGAGGATGAACCAAATCATCATGAGGCAGAATGAAAAAGAATGGTGTTTCAACTTGTTCCAACAAATTCCTGATATTGGCATCCCAACCAAGCCTCTTGCAATTGGTTGATACCTTAAATCGTTTATCTGAATGAAAGGCTGCTATGAAAGAAAGTGTTTCAGTATATGGTGGTTCAACTGCTATAAGTGCAATAAAGTCACTGTGAGTTTGACGCACGAGTGATTGAAGAGTTCTTGTTAGCAGAAATCCCGATTTATACGCCGGAATACAAACAGTCACTTTACTCATTTGCGCCTTTTTGAAGTCAAAAAAAATACAATAAAATATTGTAATAATGGGAAAAGGGGATGTAAGCCAAAAACCATTGTGTATCAGGATATAATTTCAGTAATTATATCAGCAGTTTCTAATGCAAACAATGGAGCGGTACAATATTTTCCTGTATCAACAGTCACATAATTTCCATAGGCGATTGGACCAATCATAGATCGCTGATGCAAATAGCTTTCAGGATCATCAATATCAGTTGAACCTTTAGCTAAAATTACACCACCACTTAATTTACAATTTCTTCCATATTTTAGAAGTTCTTCAACTGAGGGAACAAACTTTGCCATCGCATTAATATTGTTCTCAATAAATTTTTTGTGGGTTATTGATGACACCATTTCTGAAATGAAAGGAAAACCGGATAATAATCTTTTAATAGCTCTGGCAGGAAATTTATGTATCTTGGAATGTAGTTTTTGACCATCCTCATCTAACGTTTCAGCTAATTTACATAGAGGATACCACGAAAGATAGTATGATCCATTCCCGTGATTTACTACGTCTCCATATGATCCTAAAATACCTGTCGCTGACGGTATAAGATTCCGATTAATCGAAGGAGCTGAAATACTTAACATCGCCTTATACCTTATTATCCAGGGGCCGGAATTATTAATGTTAGCAGTTCTATCAATTCGCAATTTATCATCCCACAAACAATTTACAGCACAGGGGTACATGTTTGTTGTTATTCTACCTCTGTAGCTGGAGGTAATTTCTACCCCATCATTTTCTATATTTTTTACTGAGATTACTTTTGTATTTCCAATAAAGTTTATCTTTTTTTGATATTTAATTGCTTCTGTTAAAATAGAGGCAACTGCGGGTGTGGATACCGAGCGCTCTTCAGTTCTAAATGATCCAAGTGTTTGTGTTTTAGAAAAATACTTTTCGTGAAAATCAGGAGAGTTCTTTGTGAAATAAAATTTTTCAGAAACATCTAAATATTTACTATCAAATATTTTAATTGCTTGATTTACAGTTGTTTGAACATCATCAAAATGATTTAATATTTCATTTAGGGTCAGTTGACTGTCATTTGGAACAAAATAATGGAACGGCACAGATGGAATAATAGCATCAACTGGTTGCCCAGTTAGTTTTTCGATAATTTGCTGAAAAGACAGTGAACCTCGAACCATTATTTTGTGCGTGTCTTTTAAAGGATCCTTTGCATAAACAAAACCGAGGTGAAGCTTGCCTTCATTGTTTAGGCTGGCACCTGTCATTGGGGTAGAAGCCATATCAAATAAATCGACAGTATGTCCCCTCTGAGCTAATTCCAAAGCAAGACAAGAACCCATAATGCCTGCTCCTAAAATTGCAATTTTTGAATGATTCATCTATCAATATTTTATTTTTGCAAAAAAATAGAATAGCTTACTTAAGAGTGGCCGATTTCTTAGAAATCTCAATTTCAATACGCTGTGGTATAACTCCATATCTGCCTGATGAAATGATTCGATTTGTTTTCTGAAGGATGTGTCTATAGGATAATTTTCTTTTTTCTTCTTGTTGATATTTCCCTTGTGAGAGCTTATTTTTTATGAAGGAATGTTTAAGTGAAGTGCTTAAAGTCTTCTTTATAATGTTCGGTGATTCCAATAAAATTAAACTTCTCTACAGGAAACCCCTAAAGGAATTGTTGGTAAAGATTTTGCATTTCTTCACTCAAGCAGAACTTTTCCAATGTCCATTTTTCTTCTACTATACGCTTGTGTAGAGTTGGAGCTTCAGGCCAATAAGACCTTTGCCAAAAATAATAATGCGAAATAACCCTCTCAACAGGGTGTCGCATCCAGGTTACAAAAGTTAAAGGTCGCGCTGTATCCATGAGCAGGTATTTGGCCGGCATAAAATGGCCGTGTATGCATTCCGTTTCTCCAAAATTGTAATCAGCATTTTTTAAACTGGAAATCAACACATTTTTGTTCCGCTGAAAAGGTGGCGTATTGATGGGTAGATCGGCATAATCAAGCAAGACCTTTAGATCAAAATGTTGTTCAAGTGATGTCTTGAAACTTGATCCGGCAGTTTTTGGAAGGTGAACTGAAATTATCATTCTATGATTTTATAAACTTAAAAATTAAATTTCCACTAGTTATTGAATGGGATTTTATAAGCTACATGAAATGATTTCTGAGTCCATTTAAAAGCCTATTGAAGTTTTATTAAATCCTTATTCCCAACAAAATTTTTCGCCTATCAGGCTCTTGAGTTTTTTTGAATCATCAGCAAAATACTGATTCAACTGACTTCTAACCGATTGTGACATTTGTGGATAAAAGTTTGCATTTTGTGGTAGTA